>DATCXX010000179.1:0-5997 GCA_036565615.1 Gemmatimonadales bacterium
GGCGGCCACCGCCGCCGCGGACTCCCGCCGGATTCGGAGGGCGCGGAGCAGAAGCATGGCCCAGCCGAACACCACTCCCACGTGGAATCCGCTGATCGAGAGGAGATGCACCAGCCCGGACCGTGAGAAGGCCGCGTTGAGCGAGGCCTCGATGCCGCCCCGCCGGCCCACCAGCAACGCGTCCACCAGTCCGGCGCGGGGTCCATAGAGGCGGGTCGTGGTGCGGGCGATGCCGGTGCGGAGCTGGTCGGTGAGGGTTGGGGGCTGGCGGTTGGGGGTTGGGGTGACTTGCCGAGCTACCAGGATTCCCGCTGGGCGGCCGCCGAAGTCGCGCGAGGGAATCCAGCGGCCCTCCACCGCGAGCCGGCTCCCGGCGGCCAGCAGGCGAGTGCCTCGCAGTCTCACCGCGATGGCGCCTCGGCAGCCTTCCGGCCGGGCCATGGCCAGGCCACTGGTCACCGGCTCCTCGAGCCGGAGGGCGAGCGCGATCGGTCCCGCGGCCAGCCGGGCGCTGCATTCCCCCTCCGACGCCGAGCGCGCCGCCAGGCCGAACAGGAATCCGAGCGCCGCCACGCAGGGAAGCCAGGCCAGCCTGTCTCGGGCCAGGGTCAGGCAGAGGACGGTAAGGACGCCACCCGCTAATTCCGGTGCCGGAAAATGCGAGAGGCCGATCGCGAGACCGGCCTCGAAACTCACAATGAGCACTACGGCGGGTCGGTGCCCTAGGGCGTGAGCGGCCGCGGCCCGGATTGTCTGCATCGCGGCGACGCCATCACCTTGCGGATGCCGTCCATCACCACCACATCGATGGTGGCACGGTTCTGGTCCTTGTCGAGGTTCAGCTCGGTAATCACGGTCCCTTCCCGGCTGGCCACGTAGCGGGCCGGCAACCGGTTCAGCGCATACACCAGCACATCCGCGTGGCAGATCGGACAGCCACAGAATCCTTCGAAGTGGCCCTTGAGCTGATCGTAGGACTCCTGCGCGTGCACTTCGACCTTGTTCTGAATCATAGGACCGCCAGGTGGGCGGAGACGACGGCACCGGTGAAGGTGGAGCCGGTCGTGCCGGTGAGCCGGACCCGATGATACTGGCCGATGCTGTCTCCGGGAAGATCGAGCAGAACCAGGTGATTGCTCCGGGTGCGCCCCAGCATCATCGCCCCCCGCCGCGCCGGCCGCTCCACCAGGACCTCCTGCTCGCTGCCCACCCAGGCCAGGTTACGGGTCCGCGCCTGATGTCGCACCACCGCGATCAGCCGGTCGAGCCGCTCGGCCGCAACCTCGTCCGGGACCCGGTCGCGCAGCTTGACCGCCGGAGTGCCGTCCCGCACCGAATACTTGAAGGTGTAGGCATCGTCGAATCCGGCCGCCTCGACCAGCTCCATCGTCTCGGCGAACTGCTCCTCGGTCTCTCCCGGAAACCCGACGATGATGTCGGTGCTGATGGTCATGGCCGGCACCGCGTCCCGGAGCCGGGCCACGACCTCGAGGTACTGCTCCCGGGTGTAGCGCCGCAGCATCCGCCGGAGCACCGCGTTGGATCCGCTCTGGACCGGCAGGTGCACGTGCTCGCACACCGTTCCGGTTTCCGCCATGGCCGCGATGACCCGCGGGGTGAAATCGGTGGGATACGGGCTGGTGAACCGCACCCGCCGGATCCGGTCGACCGACCCCACGGCGCGCAGCAGATCGGCGAAGTCGTTCCCGGCATCGCGCCAGGAGTTGACCGTCTGCCCCAGCAGGGTGACCTCGCTGGCGCCGGCCGCCGCGACCGAGACGACCTCGGCAACCACGTCCTCCAAGGTACGGCTGCGCTCGGGACCGCGGGTGTACGGAACGATGCAGAAGGTGCATCGATAATCGCAGCCGCGCTGCACCGTGATGAACCGGGTCGGCCCCGGTTCCCGGACCGCCGGCACATCCTCGTAGTGCTCCCAGGAGCGGAACTCGACGTCGGCGGCCCGCTGGCCCAGCGACGCGTTGCCGATCAGCGCGCCGAGGTTACGGTACGCGTCCGGGCCGACCACCAGATCCACTTTGGCGACCTTCTCGAGCAGCAGGGGCCCCAGCCGCTGGGCCATGCAGCCGACCACCCCGAGCACGCTGCCGGGCCGCTTGTGGCGCTGCAGCTCGCCGACCCGGCCGATCACCCGCTGCTCGGCGTTGTCCCGCACCGCGCAGGTGTTCACCAGCATCACGTCGGCGCCCTCCGGCGTTTCGCTCCGGACGTAGCCGTCCCGGGCCAGGACCCCGAACATCAGCTCGGTGTCGGCCACGTTCATCTGGCAACCGTAGGTCTCGATGTAGACCCGTTTCACGGACGGACCGACACGCCAAGGGTCAGCAGAGTGGCCCGCTCGGTGAATCCCGCGCCTCCCTTGCGCCAGACCTGTCCGAGCGCGAGGTCGATGCCCGCCCGCTCGCCCACGAAGCGCTTGGAGGTGCCGATGCTGATCCCGGTCTCGCTCACGTCCTCCCCGAGCACCAGCGGGAAGGGAAGCTTGGCATGGTAGAATCCGAGCCGCAGCGGCAAGTTGTTGGGCCGCCGGGGATCGCGCAGGTATTCCAGACCGGCGTTGAACTCGGCGGTGTTGTTACTCCCGATGCCGCCCTGCGCCACCAGGTCCTCGTCGGCCGAAGACCAGGAGCGGTAGGTCGCACTGCCGGCAAGCTGGAGCTGATCGCCGAACTGGACCCGTGCCCCGCCCGCGAGGGTGATCGGGAGCCTGGTGGTGCCGAGCCGCAGCGAATCGCGCTCCACCCGGAGCTTGTCATCGACCCGGATCATGCCCGACAGACTCACCGCGCGCCCCAGCCGCGCCACGATGCCCCCGCTCACGCCCATGCCCAGGTAGGAAATGGTGAACTGCTCCGCGGCGCCCGCATAGGTGGTATCGGAGAACCGGCGAGTGCTGGTGATCCGGTTGGACCCGGTCAGCATGTGAATACCTACCCCGATCTGGAGGCTCGGGGAGCTGTTCCAGGCGATCGCGGCCCGGACATCGCTCACTCCGCCCAGCGAACGCAGCGTATCGGTGGTTTCCACCGGCAGGTCGCGAAGAATCAGGGTGTCCCGGGAGGCGATGGAAAAGTTTCGATCGGTGTAGCCGCTGGCCGAAAGGGAAATCGCCAGCGGGGTGCCCCCGATCGGCCCGGCGACGAAGATCCCCGGGTATCGGTTGTCCCGCCCGGAGGCGCTGCCGCTCGGGCTCTCCGAGCGCCGCCAGGACTGGACGGTCTGAAAGCTCGCGCTGGTGAACGAGACCTGTCCGATGGAGGCGGGATTGAAACTCGACTCGGCATCGAACAATCCGAACGCGCCGCCGGTCCCCACCGCCCGCACCGAATGCGGCCGCATCGGGAGTCCCAGTCCCCGCACCCCGAATTGGGAAGACTGGGCCGCGAGCGGGCCCGCCGCCGACAGCAGGAAGAGCGCCGCGAGTCGAAAGGTCATGGAGTGCCCGGGCGCGAGGGAAGCGCGTAGGTGATCCGGATCCGGGGCCGTCCGGTGAGGGAGCGGCTGGAGAAGTAGACCGGCCGGGCAAAGCTGCCGCCTTCAGGGTTGATCCCGATCACCAGCGAGCTGGGAGGCGCGCCCTCCACGAACCAGGTGCCCACGATCTCCCGGATATCGATGATCTGCACCCCGGTGGAATCCACCGGAATGGGGACCGAGCGGCCCAGCCCGGCCAGATAGGGCGACTTGGCGCCCACGTCGGCCAGCACCCCCCGGATTTCCAGGCTGGCGGGATCGTTCCGGAGACCGGGAAGCGGGCCCGCCGGCGTGAGCTCGAGGGTGGCGCGCAGGATGATCGCCGAATCCTTGAGCGCGGGCGGCGGAGTGAACCGGAGGATGGCCCGGGATCCGGACTTGCCCCCCAGGAAGAGCAGCTGCTGACCGGGCGGGGCGGGCGCATTGATGACGTAATTCGCCGAATCGGCCGTGGCGGAGAGGGTCTGTCGCTGCCGCCCGGTATCGGCGATCTCGATTCTCCCGTACAGCGTCATCGTCGGAGGCCGGGAGGAGAAATTGAGCGACGCGAGCCGAATGCCGGTGGGGGACGGCGCCGTGAGGCTCAGGCCGATGCCCAGCCGGAAACTGTCCGACTCGAATACATCGATGAGGTGGAGGTTCTCCCCGGCAAAGACCAGGCGGGCGGTGCCGGTGTCGTTGACGGCGATGGTGCCGATCACCGAGGCGGGGGTGAGCTGGGCCACCAGCTCGGCAAACGTCGTGTTGGTATCGATCGCCGGGGAGATCCGGTGCACCACCAGCTCGGTGCCGTGCACCGCCGAATCGCGCCCGATGACATTGAAGGCAAGGGCGGCGGAATCCACGGTGAGCTTGTGCTGGAGGCCGTCCAGGAAGACCGAGTCGGCCCGGCGGGGGAAGGTGGCCCAGGCCCGGGCGTCCCCGGCCGCGAGGCCGTTGGAGACCAGCAGCGCGGGGATGTCGGTGGCCCGGATGTATCCGGTGTAAGTGCTGTCGAGGTCGAAAATGGCCTCGATCACCGTGTCCCGGACGATCAGGCTGTTGCCGGGACATTGCGCCGGACAATCGGCCGGAGTGGTGAGCCGCTCCGTGCAGGAGGCCAGCACCGCCACCGCGGCACCTGCAATCAAGGAGAGGCGCCTCACCGGAGGATTTCCCCCGTGAAGGCGTCGGGCAGCAGCTCTCTGAGGGTCCAGCGTCTGGTCTGCAGCGGTCCTACCGATTCCACTTCGAGCTCCAATCCGAATTCGGCCAGGACCTGCCGGCAGGCGCCACACGGTGGCGCGGGCGGCTCGGAATCGCTGGCAATCACGATGCGGCGAAAGTTGCGGGCTCCCGCGCTGACCGCGGAGACCATCGCGGCCCGCTCGGCGCAGATGGTGAGCCCGTACGACGCGTTCTCCACGTTGGATCCCACGAACACCCGGCCGTCCCCGGTTTCCAATGCGGCCCCCACCCGGTACCGGGAGTAGGGGCAGTGGGCATGTTCCTGTGCGGCGCGGGCCGCCTCGACCAGGCGATCAGCCACTCCAGACCTCGCGGAGGAAAGACGTGCCGGCCGCGAGAGGAGCCACTCCGAGAAACTCGGCGACCGTCTGCCCCACATCGGCAAAGGTCCGCCGTTCCCCGACGGAGACGGCGCGCACCCGCGGACCGTACACCAGAACCGGGACCCGCTCCCTCGCATGGTCGGTGGACGGGGTGGTGGGATCGTTTCCGTGGTCCGCTGTAAAGATAATCAGGTCTTCCGGTTGAGACGCCTGGAGGAGGCCGGGCAGAGCCCGGTCCAGCTCTACCAGCCCGCCCAGAAATCCGGCCACGTCGTTGCGGTGGCCCCAGGTCTGATCGAATTCGATCACATTGGCGAGCAGCAATCCCCAATCCCCTGCCCCCAACCCCTCTCCGATCAGTCGATAGGCCTCGGCGTTGGTGGCCGTGTGGGTGCTTGAAATCCCCCGCCCCGCGAAGAGATCGTCCACCTTTCCGACTCCGAGCCGGGGGATGCCCGCCTCCTGCAGCGCGTCGAGCAGGGTGCGTCCCGGGGGCGCGAGGCTCAGGTCCTTCCGGTTGGGGGTGCGCACGTAGGCGCCGGGCGACCCGAGAAAAGGCCGGGCGATCACCCGGGAGACTCCGTGGGGCGGAGCCAGGAGCTCCCGAGCCACGGCGCAGCCGGCGTAGAGCTCGGCCAGCGGCACGGTCTCTTCGTGGGCCGCCACCTGGAAGACGCTGTCGGCCGAGGTGTAGACGATCCACTTGCCGGTCGCCTGGTGCTCGGGGCCGTAGCGCTCGAGCACCGCGGTGCCCGACGCGGCGTGATTCCCCAGCACCCCGCGCCCGGTGCGGCGGGAAAACTCCTCGAGCAGCGGCTCGGGGAATCCCTCCGGATAGGTGGGAAAGGGCCGCGCCAGGACGATGCCGCAGAGCTCCCAGTGCCCGGTGGTGCTGTCCTTGCCAGCGCTCACCGGCTGGGCGGTGCCCGTAGCCGCCAGGGGTTGGGGGTCG
>DATCXX010000212.1:0-3098 GCA_036565615.1 Gemmatimonadales bacterium
GCGGGCGGGGAGCTGGTCCTCCGAGGGCCACGGTCTCGGGCCGTTGCAGGGCGGGCTCTTTCGCACCCGGGACTCCAGGGCTTCCCGCACGTCGCCGAGCTGCTTGTCGCTGAAGCCGGACCCGGCGCGTCCGGCGTAGACCAGCTCGCCCTCGACCAGATCGCCCAGCTGCAGCGCGCCGAATCCGCCCCGGGTCCCCTTCGGCGCGGTGAAACCGACCACCACGAAATCGGCGCTCTGCTTCACCCGGATCTTCACCCAGTTGGGGGTGCGGCCCCCCTTGTAGGGCGCGTCCGCCTTCTTGCCGACGACCCCCTCGAGCCCCAGCCCGGTGACGTGCTGCAGGAGCGTCTTGCCGTCCTCCTCGAAATGATCGACGAAGCGGATGGGCCCGAGCGGGGGCAGCACCATCCGCAGAATCCGCTTGCGTTCGGTCAGGGGCAGGCCGCGGAGATCCCGGTCCTCGAAGCCCAGCAGGTCGAAGGCGTAGAACACCGCCGGCGACTCGGCCGCGGCCCGTCGCACGTCAAGGGCGCGGGAGAGCCGGGCCCGCTTCTGGAGCGCCTGGAAGCTGGGGACTCCCTGCGGGTCGGGGATGACCAGCTCGCCATCGATCAGCGCGCGGGGCACCGGCAGCGCCCGGACCGCCCGGGTGACGTCGGGAAAGGACGCGGTGAGGTCGTTGCCGTTGCGGCTCTTCAGGGCGGCCCCGCCTCCGTCCAGGGTCGCGAGGGCGCGGTAACCGTCCAGCTTGGGCTCGAAGATCCAGCCGGGCTTGGCGAAGGCTTCCTCCCTCGGCTCCGCCAGCATGAACTCCACCCTGGCGGGATCGACCCGCCTCGCAGGAACCTTGAGCCGGTCCAGCTCGGCCCGGATCCGGCCGGCCGGGGTGTGGCCGGCGCCGAGCTCCTCGACGGTGAGTCCGGAGAGCACCGATTCTTCCGGCATCGGCTCCGGGTCGGCCCTGGCCCAGGCGTCCCGCTCCTTGATGAACAGCCAGTCCTTCTCGGACTTCTTGATCTTCACCAGGGTCCAGCGTCCCCGGAGCTTGTAGCCCTTGAGATCGAACAGCAGCTTGCCCTTGCGCAGTCCTTCGATCGGGTCCTCGATCGGGATCCACTCGCCCCGGTCCCAGACGATCACGGCGCCGGCGCCGTAATTCCCCTCGGGGATCAACCCTTCGAAATCGCCGTACTCGAGCGGGTGATCCTCGACGTGGACCGCGAGCCGCTTGTCGTGGGTATCGTACGAGGGTCCCTTGGGCACCGCCCAGGAGCGCAACACGCCCTCCATTTCCAGCCGGAGGTCGTAGTGCAGTCGGCGGGCGGCGTGCTTGTGAACCACGAAGAGCTTGCCCGGGCCGGCGTCGAACCCCCCGAACGGCTCCGGGGTCCGATCGGGCGAACGCTTGGCGCGATAAGCGCTTAGCAGGTCCGGCTTGGGTTCTTTACTTGCATCCATGGCGGATTCTTCTTACCGTCCGTGTCCTTCTGGAGAGTCGACTATGCCTGCCCGTTCCATCGGTACCGCCACGATCTCGTTCGGCCTGGTGTCTGTCCCCGTGGAAGTCTATTCCACCGGGGAGTCGGCCGCGTCGGTGTCCTTCAACATGCTGCATAAGGACTGCGGTACGAAGCTGAAGCAGCAGTATATCTGTCCCAAGCACGAGGTGGTGGTGGACCGCGAGAACACCGTCAAGGGTCGCGAGTTCGCCAAGGGGCAGTACGTCACCTTCACCCCCGAAGAGCTCAAGGCACTCGACGAAAAGGCCACCAATTCGATCGACGTGATCCAGTTCCTGCCCCTGGCGTCGGTGGACCGGCTCTACCTCGACAAGGCCTATTACCTGGGCCCCGGCAAGGGCGGGGACAAGGCCTACCGTCTGCTGGCCGAGGCCCTCAAGAAGACCGGGCGGGCCGGGCTGGGACAGTATGCCGCCCGGGGGCGCCAGCACCTGGTGCTGCTGCGGCCGCGGGACGGTGTCCTGGTAATGGAGCAGCTCTACTATGCCGACGAGCTGCGCTCCCCCAAGGAAGTGCCGCTGGGCGAAGGCGAAGTCAAGCCGGCCGAGCTCAACCTGGCGGTGCAGATCATCGAGCAGGGGGCCACCGAAGAGTTCCAGCCCGAGCAGTACCATGACACGGTGCGGGAGCGGGTGCTCGAGGCGATCGAGAAGAAAGTCGAAGGCCAGGAGATCACCGCCGAGCCCGAGCCGGAGAAGGGCGGCAAGATCCTCGACCTCATGGAAGCGCTGAAGGCGAGCCTGGCCAAGGGCGAGAAGAAAGAGACCGAGGCCAAGGCGGAGCGGCCGGCGAAGAAGAAAGCGGCCGGGGGACGCTGATGCGGATCCTGGCCGGCACCAGCGGCTGGTCATTCAAGGAGTGGAAAGGAAGTTTCTATCCGAAGGACCTGGCGGATGACGGCATGCTGGGGTTCTATGCCGGCAGGTTTCCCGCGGTCGAAATCAACAACACGTTCTACCGGATGCCCAGGGAGAGCGTGCTGCTCGACTGGGTCGCCAGGGTTCCGCCCGAATTCCGGTTCGCGATCAAGGCCTCGCAGCGGATTACCCACCACGGCCGGCTCAAGGACGTGGCGGACTCGCTGGAGTACTTCACCCGGGTAACCAGCACGCTGGGTGAGCAGCGGGGCCCGACCCTCTTTCAGCTCCCGCCCAATTTGAAGAAGGATCTGCCCCGGCTGGCGGATTTCCTGGCGATCCTCCCCCGGGGCTGGCGCGCCACCTTCGAGTTCCGGCACTCCAGCTGGTTCGACGACGACGTGTACGAGGCCCTGCGGGCGAAGGACGCGGCGCTCTGTATCGCCGATCACGACGACTTCGAGACCCCGGCGGTGCGGACCGCGAGCTGGGGGTACGCCCGGCTGCACCGGCTGACCTATGACGAGGCGGCGCTGGCGGCCTGGCGGGAGCGGCTGTCCGGGCTGGGCGCCGAGGAGATGTACGTGTTCTTCAAGCACGACGAGACCGCCGGGTCGGGGCCGGGCGCGGCCGAGGCGTTCGCCCGCCTCTAGGCCCGCGGCGGCCTCGGCAGGTCCGCCCCAGAGTTCACACTTCTCCTCGACCAAGGACGACGGAC
>DATCXX010000234.1:0-5408 GCA_036565615.1 Gemmatimonadales bacterium
CGAGCGGCTGACCGGACCCGCGCCGGAGGCGTTTCTCCGCCGGCTCCGGCTGGCCGTCGCGGCCGAGCGGGCCGATCAGTGGGACGTGCTGGCCGGCTGGGCCCGCCCCCGGGTGCTGGCCGCCGCGATCGCCGCGGGATTCTTCCTCTGGTTGGGCGCCTGGTTCACTCAGGCGGCCAGCCACGACGACCCCGGCGTCACCATGGCCGCCACCCTGCCCGCGCAGACCGTGGTGTCCTCCCAGGCCCCCGCCGTCGATGACATCATGCTCGCCCTCAGGGAACGGGAGCCGCGATGACCCGCTCCCGCCTTGGCGCCGTGGTGCTGCTGCTCGCCGCCTTCCTGCTGGGAGGCCTGGTCGGCGGCGCCGCCACCTCGATGGCTGACCGGCGCAGCCACCAGCACCGCGATCGCGCGCCCCGCCCCAGCTACGTGGACCGCCTGGGAGCCGAGCTCGACCTGAGCGAGGCCCAGAAGGACAGCGTGCGGGCCGTGCTGGAGCGGCATCAGCCCGCCATGGATTCGCTGTGGGAATCCATCCGGCCGCTGCTGCAGTCCGAGCGGCAGGCCATTCGCAATCAGATCCAGGCGCTGCTGAGCGAGGAGCAAAAGGCCAAGTACATCGCGCTGCAGCGCCAGGACAGTCTCCGCCGTGCGGAGGGAGATCGGAGCCGGAATGGTCGTCGGTAATCGCCGCGTGCTGCGGCTTGCTGTCCTGGGAGCCCTGGTGACCGCGGCGCCCGCCGGGGCGCAGGCCCCGAAGATCACGCTCCAGGAGGCCATCGAGCGGGCCAACCTGGTGCAGCCCAGCGTGGTCTCGGCCTTCGGCACGGTGCGCAATGCCCAGGCCCGGCAGCGCTCGGCCACCGGGGCGTTTCTCCCCAGCCTGACCGTGAGCGGATCGCGCAGCAACAGCTACTCGGAAGGGCAGCAGCTCGACCCCAGCACCGGGCAGTTCACCACCAGCGGGACCTCGACCGGGAGTGCCGGCGCGACAGTCAGCTCCAACGTGGACCTGTTCGCCGGGTTCCGGAGGACCGGCGAAAAGAAAGCGGCCAACGCCAACCGGACCGCCGCCGAAGCGAGCCTGTCCAACGCCCGCTATCAGCAGCAGCTCGCCACCACCAATCAGTTCTTCGACGTGCTGGCCGCGGAGCAGCTGCTCCGGGTCCGGGAATCCAGCGTGCGCCGCGCCGAAGAGCAGCTCAAGGTGGCGGTCGCCAAGCTCCACGCCGGCCGGGGCATCCGCCCCGATTCGCTCCGATCGGTGGTGACCCTGGGCACCGCGCAGCTCCAGCTGGTCAACGCCCGGGCGGCGCTCTCCACCGCGGAAGCCAACCTCGGCCGGCTGGTCGGGGCCGATACCCCGGTGGGCGCGGTGGATGACTCGACCCTCTACACCCTGCTGCCCCCGATCGACAGCGCCGGACTTCGGGAAGAGGCCGTCGCCAACTCGCCCTCGGTCAAGGCGGCGGAGGCGTCCTCGGTGGCGGCCCGCTCCGCGGTCCAGATCTCCAAGGCGAGCTACTGGCCCACCCTCAGCCTCTCCGGGTCGGCCTCGATGAACGGCAGCTCCCGGAACGACTACACCTTCCTGAATTCCCGGCAGGTGAACCTCGGGCTGAGCTGGCCGATCTTCAACCGGTTTCAGCGGGAGCAGGGCGTGGTCAACGCGCTGACATCGCTGGACAACGCCGAAGCCCAGGCGGCGGATTCGCGCCGCGCCGTGCTGGCCAACCTCCGTGCCGCCATCGCGGCGCTGGAAGCGGCCCGGCTCACCATCAGCATCACCCAGACCAGCGTGCTCGCGGCGGAAGAAGATCTTCGAGTGCAGCAGGAACGCTACCGGCTCGGAGCGGCGACCATCGTGGACGTCCTCACGTCGCAGGAAGCGCTCAATCAGGCCGAAGTGGACGCGGTGACCGCGCGGTTCGACTACGTGCGGGCGCGGGCGGAAATCTCGGCCCTCATCGGGAGGACCCTGTGACCGCTGTCTCCAGTACCGCCGAGCGGATGGCCATGCTGCCCGCGGACGTGCCGCGGGACGCCATCATCGTGGTCCGCAACATGAAGCGCGAATATGTGATGGGGAGCGAAACGGTCCGCGCCCTGCGGGGCGTGGATTTCACCATCCGGCGCAACGAATTCGTGGCGATCATGGGGCCGTCCGGCTCGGGCAAGTCCACCCTGATGAACCTGATCGGCTGCCTGGACTCGCCCTCCGAGGGGGAATACTGGCTCAACGGGCACCGGGTCTCCGAGCTCGGCGACGACGAGCTGGCCCGGATCCGCAACCGCGAAATCGGCTTCGTGTTTCAGACCTTCAACCTGCTGCCCCGGGCGTCGGCGCTCCAGAACGTCGAGCTGCCGATGATCTACGCCGGGTTCTCGGCCAGGGAGCGCCGCAAGGCCGCCGAAGACGCGCTGGCCCGGGTCGGCCTCCAGGAGCGGATGGCCCACCGGCCCAACGAGCTGTCCGGCGGCCAGCGGCAGCGGGTCGCCATCGCCCGCGCGCTGGTCAACAACCCGAGCATCATCCTGGCCGACGAGCCCACCGGCAACCTGGACTCGAAGACCAGCGAGGAGATCCTCCAGCTGTTCGAGCATCTGTACGAAGACGGCCAGACCATCATTCTCGTCACTCACGAACACGACATTGCCGCGCATGCCCGCCGCCAGGTGCATTTGAAGGACGGGATGATCGAGAGCGACGGCCCAACGCCCGGAAGGTCATGATGCGGATCCGCTCGTTCACCCCGTTCGCGCTGCTGCTGCTCGCCGCCGCCTGCGGCAAGAAGACCGAGGTGGTGGTATTCCAGGCCGTGCCGGTGGAGAAGCGCTCCATCGTGGTCTCGGCCCGGGCCTCCGGCACGGTGCAGCCCGACACCGTGGTCGAGGTCAAGTCCAAGGCGTCGGGCGAGATCCTCGAGATGCGGGTGGAGACCGGTCAGACCGTGGAGCGGGGCACCCTGCTGGTCCGGGTGGATCAGCGGACCCCGCGGAACCGGCTCAACCAGGCCCAGGCCGACCTCGACGTGGCCAAGGCGCGGTTCGAGAACGCCGAAGCCCAGCGGAAGCGCTCCGACGAGCTCTTCAAGACCCAGTCCATTTCCACCGAGGAACACGAGACCGCGGTGCTCGCGGTCGCCAACGCCCGGGCGGTCGTGGTGGGGGCCCAGGTGGCGCTGGAGAACGCCAAGATCGCGATGGAGGACACCGATGTCCGGGCTCCCATCACCGGCACCATCATCTCGAAGAGCGTGGAGCGGGGCCAGGTGATCTCCTCGCCCACCAGCGACGTGGGCGGCGGCACCGTGCTGCTCAAGATGGCCGACCTGAACCTGGTCCAGGTGCGGACCCTGGTGGACGAGACCGACATCGGGAAGATCCGGGCCGGGCTGCGCGCCACCGTGACGGTCGGCTCCTACCCGAACCAGCCGTTCGAAGGCTCGGTGCTCAAGATCGAGCCGCTGGCCGAGACGGTGCAGAACGTCACCATGTTCGCGGTGCAGGTGCGGATCGAGAACCGGAACGGGCTGCTCAAGCCGGGCATGAATGCCGACGTCGAAGTGCACATCGGGCAGCGGGACAGCGTGCTGGCGGTGCCCAACGCGGCGCTGCGCACCCCCCGCGACGTGAACAGCGCGGCCACCGTGCTGGGCATCGATCCGGAGCGGCTCAAGACCCTGCTGGCCGACGCGGAGAAGCGGCGGGACTCGATGCGCACCACGCTGGCGGCGCAGACCCCGGGCCGCGACACCGTCAAGGTCGACACCCTGAAACAGGGAGCCAGGGAGCCGGGGAGCCAGGGAGCCAGGGGGGCGACGATGACCACCCCCGATGGCCGCCAGGTTCCCCTGCCCGAGGGAGTCACCGAGGCCGAGGCGCGGTCGCTCATGCAGAAGCGGTTCGGCGGCGGGCAGCTCACCGCGGCCGAGCAGGCCACGCTCAGAAAGGTCATGGAGGCGTTCCGGGCCGGGGGCGGTGGCCGGGGCTTCGGAGGCGGCGGCATGGGGCGCCGCGGGGCGGGCGGCGGCGGAACCGACTTCCAGTTCGGCGGCAACTACATCGTGTTCGTGCGCAAGGACGGCGAGCCGGTGCCGGTCTACATCCGGACCGGGCTCACCGACCTCGATTACAGCGAGGTGGTGAGCGGGCTCTCCGCCCAGGATTCGGTGCTGGTGCTGCCCAGCGCCAGCCTGGTGCAGCAGCAGACCGACGCCCGGGACCGGATGACCCGGATGACCGGCGGCGGCGCGGTGCCGGGCATGACGTCGCAGCCCACCAGGGCGGGCACCACCGGGACGACCGGCACCACCGGCGCCACGCCGCCCGCCGGCGGGACCCGGCCGCCGGGAGGGAGATAGTCCGCCATGATGATCGGGGAGACGATCCGGGTCGCGTTCGCGAGCATCCGGGCCAACAAGCTGCGCGCCGGGCTCACCATGCTCGGCATCATCATCGGGGTCGGCGCGGTCATCGCCGTGGTGGCGCTCGGCACCGGAGCCCAGCGGGCCATCGAAGAGCGGATCAAGGCGATGGGGGCCAACCTGCTGACGGTCTATCCCGGACAGTCGTTCATGGGGGGACGGGCCAGCGACACCCGGGTGAGCCTCACGGTGGACGACGCCACCGCCCTCAGCCGGGACGCCAAGCTGCTGTCTGCGGTTCAGCCCGAGCTCTCCCGCTCGCTCCAGGTCAAGTACGGCAATCAGAATTTCAACATCAACATTCTGGGCACCACCTCGAATTATCCCGAGGTGCGGAACTACACCATCACCTACGGCCGGATGTTCACGATGGGCGATGACGGCGCCCGGCAGCGCTACGCGGTGCTCGGCTCCGCCGTGCCCGGCATGTTCGGGGTCCATCCGGCGTCGCTCATCAACACCAGCATCCAGATCCGGGGCCAGCCGTTCGAGGTCCTCGGCATTCTGAGCGAGAAGGGCGCCGCCGGCTCCTTCCAGAACCCCGACGAGCAGATCCTGATTCCGCTGGGCACCGCCCGGTTCCGGATGTTCGGGACCGACCGGCTCCGCTCCATCGCGGTGCAGGTGAAGGACGGGGTGCCGCTGGACCAGGGGATGGTGGATATCGAGCGGGTGATGCGGCGGGAGCACAAGATCGCTCCGGGCGGCAACAACGATTTCCAGATCCGGAATCAGCAGGACATCCTGGCCACCCAGCAGCAGACCACCGAGACGTTCAAGATGCTGCTGGGCAGCATCGCGGCGGTGTCGCTGGTGGTGGGCGGGATCGGGATCATGAACATCATGCTGGTCTCGGTCACCGAGCGGACCCGGGAAATCGGGATCCGGAAAGCCCTGGGCGCCACCAAGATCAACGTCATGCTCCAGTTCCTGATCGAGGCGCTGGTGCTCTGCATGATGGGCGGTCTGCTCGGGGTG
>DATCXX010000239.1:0-3313 GCA_036565615.1 Gemmatimonadales bacterium
CTGCGCCTGGCTGGCCGACCGGACCGCGCAGCCCTCCCCCTTCGGCGCGCTGGTGGCCGCGGTCTCGGTGGGGATCGTGGAGGGCGCGGTGCTGCTGGACCTCGCCTACGCCGAAGACAAGGACGCGGGAGTGGACGCCAATGTCGTGATGCGCGCCCCCGATGCGTTTGTGGAAGTGCAGGGCACCGGCGAGCACGGCACCTTTTCGCGGGCCGAGCTCGACCTGGTGGTGGACAGCGCCCATCGGGGCATCTCCGTGCTCTTCGACCTCCAGCGGAAGGCGCTCGGCTGGTGAAGCTGCTGGTGGCGACCCGGAGCGCGGGCAAGCAGCGCGAGGTCGCCCGGCTGTTGGCCGGCAGCGGACTCGAGGTCGTCTTCCCCGACGACGCCGGGGTCCACTACACCCCGGAGGAGGAGCGGCTCGAGCTCCAGGACTCCTTCGCGGCCAACGCCCGCACCAAAGCCGAGTACTTCGCCAAACAGACCGGATTGCCCACGGTTGCCGACGACAGCGGCCTCGAGGTGTTTTCCCTGGGCGGAGAGCCGGGGGTGCGCTCCCGTCGCTGGGCGCTGGCCCAGGGGTCCGAAGCCGAGGTTTCCGCCGCCAACAATGCCCTCCTGTTGCGCCGGCTTTCCGGCGCGCCCGAGGCACGGCGGCGGGCCCGCTATCGCTGCGTCCTGGCGCTCTATCGAAAACCCACCGGGATCCCCCAGTACTTCGAAGGGATGTGCGCCGGCCGGATTCTGGAGGCCCCCTCGGGGAGCGGCGGGTTCGGGTATGATCCGCTCTTCTGGAGCGAAGAGCTGGGCAAGTCCTTCGGCGACGCGACCGACGAGGAAAAGGACTCGGTGAGCCACCGGGCCCGGGCGTTCGCCCAGCTTCGCCCTGCGCTGGCTGATGGCTGACTGAAGGCTGATGGCTGATGGCTGATGGCTGAAGGCTGAGGGCTCCCCTATACCAGGAACCACGTGACAGCGTCCATTGTCCCCACCACCCGGATCCGCGAGAAGCTGGCCCAGGGGCAGCTCGTAGTCGGCACCATGCTGGTCGAGCTGCGGCAGCCTTCGGTCATGACCCTGCTCGCCAACGCCGGCTTCGACTTCGTCCTGATCGACAACGAGCACGGGCCCTTCTCCGTGGAGACCATCGCCGACCTGAGCCGGGCCGCCCGCGCCGCCGGAGTGACGCCGGTGGTCCGGATCCCCGAGCTGACCTATGCGCAGGTGACCCAGTCGCTCGACGGCGGGGCCCAGGGCATCATGCTGCCCCGGGTCACTACCCGGGCCCAGGTCGAGGAGTGCGTCGGGTTCATGAAGTACCCGCCACTGGGACGCCGCGGCGCGGTGCTCGCCCGGGGCCATACCGCATTCATGGCCGGCCCCCTCGCCGAGACCCTCGCCGGATTCAACCGGGAGACCTTCCTGATCGTGCAGATCGAAACCGCCGCTGCGGTGGAGCATCTCGACGAGATCCTCGGCGTTCCCGGAGTGGACGCTGCGCTGGTCGGGCCCACCGACCTTTCGCTCTCGCTCGGAGTGCCAGGCCTGATGGACGATCCCAGGCTGGTGGCGGCCATCGAGCGCACCCTGGCCGCGTGCGTCGCCCATTCGGTGGTCCCGGCGATTCACACCAACGACGTGGCGATGACATCGACCTGGGCGGCGCGGGGAATGCGCCTGGTCAGCATCAACAGCGAGGCGGGGCTCTTAATGGCCGGGGCCCGGACAGCTGCGGCCGCAATCAGAAAGGCCGCTTCAGGAATTGTGTAGCGCCCCCACCACACCCTGGGGCGGCCTTGGGGCGGCCATCCCGGTCAGGACCATCATCTAAACTCTCCGATGTACGTTGTAGCCTGTTGCAACAAAACAGTTTGTGGTTGCCTGAATCGAATTGATTCCCGTTAATTTTCCCTCCGTATGATTCCTGCACTGTAATGTTCCTCGTCGGGAAAGGTTCCCGGGCGGCAGCAATCTCAAATTGTGAGTACTTTTTAGCTCGCTTGCGCTTAACCTACCAGCCGATAGGTTACCAGCAGTTCACAGTCCGAGAGAAAACCCACTTGGGGATTCCCGGACCCCATTCCCAAGGAGGCTTCCCTTGAATCGCGCATCACTTCGACGCCTTACCAATGCAGGTTTGCTCAGCCTCGGTATCGCAGCTCTGGGCGCCTGCTCGGCGGAATCGCCCGCCGCGCCGGGAGAGAGACCCTCTCTCGGCATTATCCCGGGGGGCACCGGCCTCCCCACTACCAGCACCCCGGTCGGGGAGACGTTCAAGGTCTGTAAGGTCTACTCGGGCACCGTCGGCCCCGACGTGACCGTCCGGGTCCAGGTTGACGAGGGTAACAACGCTTCCGAAGAGCACGACTTCAATGTCACCCTCGGGGACGGGGATTGCGTGGCGGTCTGGAGCACCGGTGGTAATGGCGGGGTCACCGACCTGGTCACGGTCACCGAGACTGCGGTACCCGGCTATACCACCTCGCTCGTGAAAGCGACGGTGGAGGATGGGGTCACGACCACCGGTGGGTCGGTCGCCAGCAATACGACTTCTAACACGATCACCAACCCGGGCGGGACCGGAACCGACGGCGTCGTGGTGACCTTCACCAACACCGAAGATGTGACCACCGGCTGCACCTTCACCAAGGGCTGGTACCGGAACAACGGCAGCTCGACCGTGATCGCAGTCGACGGCCGGTCGATCGCGGAGGCGCAGGCGATCTTCAACGCGACCCCGGGCAAGCCCGGCACCGTCACATTCGGTGGGGACGCCTCGCTCCTCAACCTGTACCAGCAGTTCCTGGCGGCCCTGAACAACCTCGGCGGCGACGCCAACGAGGATGACGGGCCGGACGCGGTCGACGCCGCGATCGACGCCGTGCAGGCGGGCACCGGTGGCACGGGAACCGCCATCACCACGACGCTCACCCAGACGGAGATCGCCACCCTGACCGCCACGCTGGCCGCCTTCAACGAAGGCACCTTGGCCGGCTGGCCGCATTGCGACGACTGAACGACCTGTGACGTTGCCTCGGTAATCGCGAGGCGGCACAGATGAAGCAGTGCAAGAGCGCGTTCACCTTGCGGTGGACGCGCTCTTTCGCTTCCCGCTATCTTGAGGGCGGCCAGGGCACGGGGCGTAGCTCAGTCCGGTAGAGCGCCTGCTTTGGGAGCAGGAAGTCGTCGGTTCAAATCCGGCCGCCCCGATGATCGTGCACCGATCCGGTCCGCAGACTCACTCCAGAGGATTTCCCATGATTCGGAAGGCGATTCCGGGGCTAGTGGTGGTTGCCGTAGCCTGCGGCGGTGG
>DATCXX010000219.1:0-4104 GCA_036565615.1 Gemmatimonadales bacterium
CATCCAGTCCCAGCACCAGCAGGTTTCTCGTGCCGGGCATTGCGTTCTCCCTTTTGGGTGGCCGCTATCTTCCGGCTCCTGCTCACCCGGCCGAAACGTGGAATTGAATGCCCGAACCGCCCCCGAGGGCTTCACCCTGGACGCGGAGGTCTGCATCGTCGGAGCCGGTCCCGCCGGCATCACTCTGGCTCACGCACTCCAGTCTCGGGGGATCCAGTGCGCGCTCCTTGAAAGTGGCGGGTACCCCCGCGAATCGGAATCGCAGGAGCTCAATCTCGCCGAAACCAGCGGGGATCTCCATCAGGACCTCCGGCTGGCCCGCGCCCGAGGCGCTGGTGGCACTGCCGCCCTCTGGAACACGATGTTCCGGGGCGCAGCCTTCGCCAAGTATCTGCCGCTGGATCCGATCGACTTCGAGGCCAGGGAATGGATCCCCTGGAGCGGCTGGCCGGTAAGCCGGGACGCGCTGGAACCTTTCTATCATCGGGCCCAGGCGATGTGCGGTCTGGGTCCCTTCGAGTATGGCGGGCCGGCCTGGAGTGACCTCGAAGCTCCCCTGCCCGGCCTGGGCTCCGGCAGTCTGGTCCCGTCGGTCTACCAGTATGGCCCGGCCGACCGGTTTACCGTGGCTCTCCCCGCGGAGTTGGCGGCGTCTCCCTCGGTCAGCTGGCTTCACGGGGCGACCGTCACCGAGCTGGAGGCCGACCGGAACGGCGATCGGATCGTCGCGGCCCGCTGGGCCGCGATGTCCGGAATCGGAGGCCGGGTTCGCGCTGCCCGGTTCGTGCTGGCGGCCGGCGCAATCGAAAACGCCCGCCTGCTGCTGGCATCGCGGGCGAACCGCGGGGACGGATGGCTGGGACAGGGGTTCATGGAGCATCCGGTGGATGCCTCGCTCGAGCTCAGCTCCCGGGACCCCGCCCTCGGGGCGACTCCGGGATTCTTTGGGGCCCGGGAGGCCCGGCGGGGGATCGTGGTGGGACGAATCGGGCTGTCGGAGGAGCTGATGCGCTCCGAGAATCTTCCCAACGCGTCGCTGCGGCTCTTTCGGGAAACCGAGCCGGTGCTGATGCGCTCTCCGGGCTTCCGGTCGGTGGCCCGCCGACTGGTTCCATTTCAGGCCTTGCGAAGGCGGATCGGTGACGCGATCCGTCGACGGTCGGTCCGGACCCCGCCCGGGGGCGCCACCCGGCATCGGGTGCTCCTCGACCTGGAGCAGCCGCCCCATCGGGAGAATCGGGTCCGACTCTCCGACCAGCGCGATCGTCTCGGTCAGCAGCGGGCGGTGGTGGACTGGCGGTGGCGGGCCGGGGATGAAGCCGGCCGGCGGAGAGTTCGGGAGGTCTACGCGAGGGAGCTGGAGCGCGCGGGTGTGGGGAGGCTTCTGGTGTCGCGGGAGACGGCGCTCGATTCAGCCATCCACCACCACGCCGGCACTACTCGCATGCACCCCGACCCCGCGCTGGGAGTGGTGGACGGCGACCAGCGGGTCCATCGGATGGAGAATCTCTACGTCAGCGGCGCCTCGGTGTTCCCGACCGCGGGAGTCGCCAACCCGACCCTCACCATCATCGCCTTAAGCCTGAGGCTGGCAGGCCACTTGTGCGGCAACACCTAGCTCCCTAATCCCTCTCTCACAATCCTGCTCTGCTCGGCCGCATGGGCCGCCGGATATCCCTCCGCCGGGCTGGCTCGCTCCGGCCGTCCCGCGTACTTGAGCTCGGCTCCGGCGGGGAGCAGCGGCAGCAGCCGGGGAGCGATGTACGACCAGGCGCCCATGTTGCGAGGCTCTTCCTGGGCCCAGACGATTTCTTTCGCGGCCGGGTATCCCGCCAGCACCCCACGCACCGCGTCTTCAGGAAAGGTGTAGAGCCCCTCGATCCGGACCAGGGCGGGTCGCCGGTCGCCCAGCTTGCCGGCTTCGGCCAGCAGGTCGTAGAAGAGCTTCCCGGTACACAGCACCACCCGGGTCACCGATCCGGCGCGCTGCCGCACCCCGGGATCGGCATCGTCGATGACCGGCTGGAAGGTTCCGCCGGTCAGGTCGGCAAGGCTCGACGCCGCCTGGGGGAGGCGGAGCAGGCTCTTCGGAGTGAAGATCACCAGCGGCCGGACCCGGTTGCGGCGGGCCTGGCGCCGGAGCAGGTGGAAGTACTGCGCCGGGGTGGTGCAGTTGGCCACCCGGATGTTCCCCTCCGCGGCGAGCTGGAGAAACCGCTCCACCCGGGCGCTGGAATGCTCCGGGCCGGCGCCCTCGTAGCCGTGGGGGAGGAGCAGGGTGAGCCGGTTGGTGACGCCCCACTTGGAAAGTCCGGCCGCGATGAACTGGTCCACGATGACCTGGGCGCCGTTGATGAAGTCGCCGTACTGGGCCTCCCACAGCACCAGCGAATCCGATGCGGCCGTGGCGTACCCGTACTCGAAGCCCAGCGTCGCCAGCTCCGACAGCGGACTGTTCCAGACTTCGAAGGCCGCCAGGGCGCCGGGAAGCCGCTGGATCGGGGTGACGGTCTCGCCGGTGCCGGCGTCGTGCAGCACGAAATGGCGATGGCTGAAGGTGCCCCGCTCGGTGTCCTGCCCGGTGAGCCGAATCGGTACTCCTTCGGTCAGCAGCGAGGCCAGCGCCAACGCCTCGGCGTGGCCCCAGTCGATCCCGCCTTCGGGTCCCAGCGCGGCACGCCGCCGCTCCAGCTGGCGCATGAGCTTGGGATTGGGAGTGAAGCCCGCCGGCACCGCGAGGAGCTGCTCGTTCAGCGCCACCAGCTGCTGCTCGGGCACCGCGGTCTGCACCGTCTCTCCGGTCACCAGTTTGGGCGGCGCCGACTGCGCGGGGGCGGCCTTGGCGGCACTGGCCTTGAAGCCCTGCTGGATCTCGACCAGCCGCTCGTACGCCCGGGTGTAGCGCGCCTCGGCTTCTTCGGCGCTCAGCACGCCTTCCTGCACCAGCAGCGCGGCATACAGCTCACGGGCCGACGGGTGGGAGCGAATCCGCTCGTACATGACCGGCTGGGTATACGCCGGCTCGTCGGCCTCGTTGTGGCCCCAGCGCCGGTAGCCCACCAGGTCGATCAGAACGTCGCGGTGGAATTCCTCCCGGTACATCGCCGCAAGACGGGTGGCGGCCAGGCAGGCTTCGGCGTCGTCGGCATTGACGTGAATGATCGGGATGTCGAATCCCTTGGCCAGGTCGCTGGCGTGCCGGGTCGAGCGCGCGTCCTGCACGTCGGTGGTGAAGCCGACCTGGTTGTTGGTGATCAGGTGCACCGTGCCGCCCACCCGGTATCCGGGCAGCGCGCCGAGGTTGAGGGTCTCGGCGACCACACCCTGGCCGGCGAAGGCCGCGTCGCCGTGGATGACCACCGGCACCGCGACCGAGGGATCGTGGATGACCTCCCGCCCCTGCCGCTGGGTCTGCCGGGCCCGCGCCCTGCCGTCCACGACCGGTCCCACGAATTCCAGGTGACTGGGATTGTGGGCCAGGGCGACCGTGATCGCCTTGCCCGACCGGGTCTTGTAGACGCCCTCGGCTCCGTGATGGTACTTGACGTCGCCGGTGCCGTCCTCACTGGAGGAGAATCCACCTTCGACTTTCTTTCCGCCCTCGAACTCCGCAAAAATGGTGACCTCGGGACGGCAGACGTTGTGGGTCAGCACATTGAGCCGGCCGCGGTGGGCCATCCCGACCACCACTTCACGGGCGCCCCGCTCCGCCGAGAGCTCGAGCACCAGATCCAGCATGGGAACCAGCAGGTCCACCCCTTCGATGGAGAACCGCTTCTGCCCCAGGTAGGCCTTGTGGAGGAAGCGCTCGAAGGCTTCGACCGCGATGAGGCGGTCGAGCAGCGCGATCCGGTCTTCCTTCGACATCGGCTTGCGGTGGGCTCCCGATTCGATTGCCTGCCGGAGCCAGACCCGCTGCGGATGGTCGCTCACATGCTCGACTTCGTACGCGATGGTGCCGCAGTAGGTGGACTGGAGATTGGGCAGCACTTCCGCGAGGGTATTCCCGGGCACGGCGACCCGGAGAATCGCGGCGGGAATGGCGCTCATGATCTCGTCGGTGAGTCCGAGCGAAGCGGGATCGAGAGCGGGATCGCCTTCCGG
>DATCXX010000261.1:0-7576 GCA_036565615.1 Gemmatimonadales bacterium
GGGCCCGGTCCGGCTGGTGGCCGCCGGAAGGAGCCTCAGCGACCCCTTCGCCTCCGGCCGGGAGCTCGGTGTCGCGGGCGGCCTCAGCATCCGGATCTCGCGGTTTCTGGCGGTTGGGGGTGACCTTGCCACGGTGCTCGACCGTCCGGCAGACCGACTGGAAGAAGCGGCCTGGAGCGCAGGAGTGCATGTCGCCATTCCGAATACGCCCCACACCCTGTCGCTCCACGCGACCAACGCCAACACCGCGACGCTCCAGGGCATGTCCCGGGGCGGCGCGAACACCCGTTTCGGATTCGAGTTCACCGTGCCGATCACCCTGGCGCGGTACTTCGGATCGCGGCGTGGAACCGCTGCCGATTCGGCTTCACTCTCGGCTCAGGGCCAGCCGTCCAGTGAGGCTCCGGTGGTGCGGGCTACCATGAAGAACCTGACCTTCATTCCCCGGAGGCTCGAGATCGTGGCGGGAACCACCGTGGCCTGGAAGAATGACGATCCGCTGGATCACACCGTGGTCGCGGTGGACCGAAGCTTCGACTCGGGCCTGATCCGGAGCGGGGCGACCTGGCAGCGGACCTTCACCCGGCCCGGGACCTATGAGATCACCTGCACCCCGCACCCCTTCATGAAGGCCACCGTGGTGGTGAAGCCGGCGCCATGACACCACGCCTGGTGCTCGCGATCGCCCTCCTGGCCGGGACCGCCGCCTGCTTCTCCTCCCGGAGCCCGGTGGACCCCAACGACAACACCGGCGAGTGCCGCTTCTCCCCGGCCGGTGTCGTTCCGGGCTCCACGGTAATCGCGATCAAGGCCCTGATCTTCCAGCCGGCCGAAGTCCGGATCCGGGCCGGCGGCACGGTGACCTGGGTCAATTGCGAGACGGAGGGCTTCGAGGCGCATACCACGACGGCCGACCAGGGGGAGTGGAGCTCACCAAACATGATCGCCGGCGATGTGTTTTCCCATTCCTTTCCCCTGCCGGGGCGGTTCACCTATCACTGCTCCCCGCATCCCTTCATGACCGGGGCCGTGGTGGTCGAGTAGCCCGGACGCGGCGCCGCTCCCCGCCATGGTTCTCCTCCGGCACCCCACTCCCGCGTCGGCGCAGCCGAGGCGGAAGTTGCCCGAACCGAGGGAGATGATCAAACATCGGAGGCAAGCTGCTCGGGCGCGGCAAAGAGGATCAGCTCGACCGGCTCGGTGCCGGCGACATGGCCGTCGTGTCCCGCGGGAATGTCGAAGAAATCACCCGCCCGGATGTGGGTTTCCACCCGCGAGTCGACCATTCGCACCACCAGATCACCGCTGATGCAGTAGCCCACGTGCCGCATCGGGCACGAGTCGGGATGCCCGAGCAGCGGCTTCTCGTGCTCGGTCCAGATCCAGCCCGGTTCGAGGATCGCGTGCATGCCGGTAGTGCCATCGGGCATCCGGATGATGCTGATCCTGCCATGGGCCTTGAAGTCGAGCGCCTGGTCGGGCGGATCGAACCGCCGCTTGTGAATCGAGGGAGGGTTGGTCATCTCGCGAAGCTAGCCGTTGGCCTGTTGAACCGTCAACGGTGTCGGGCGCGACTACTTTTCGGCCCGATGCCTCCTCCCCCCACCAGTGCAGCCGGTACCCGCGCCGACAATCTCCGCGGTGCGGCGATCATGCTGGTGGCCGTGGGCTCCTTCGCGCTCATGGATGCCAGCCTCAAGACGCTCTCGCCCCACTATTCGACCATGCAGGTGACCACCCTTCGTGCCGTTTCGGCGCTGCCCGTCGTGCTGGTCTGGGTGGCGGTCCGGGGGGGATTCGTGCAGCTGCTGCGGGTTCGCTTCGGCCTCCACCTGCTCCGGGCGGTGCTCGGCATCACGAGCCTCGCCACCTTCACCTACGGGTTGCGCCACCTGCCGCTCTCCGAGACCTATTCCATTTTCTTCGTGGCGCCGCTGCTCATCACCATCTTCGCGGCGCTCTGGCTCGGGGAGCGAATCGGCCGGGCGCGGTGGATTGCCATCGCGGTGGGATTCGCCGGCATGCTGGTGGTGCTCCGGCCCAGCGGGCGCGGCGCCCTCACCCTGGCCGGGCTTGCCATTCTGGCCACCGCGCTCACCTATGCCCTCTCGGCGATCACGGTCCGGGTGCTGGGACGGACCGACTCGACCCAGAGCATGGTGTTCTGGCTGATGGTGATGGTGGCGGTCGGCGCCGGCGCCCTCGCGCTGCCCGGCTGGCGGCCGATCCAGCCGGCGCACTGGCTCCCGATCGCGGCGATGGCGGTCACCGGCTCGCTGGCCCAATGGGGACTCACCGAGGCGTTCCGGCTGGGCCAGGCCTCGTTCATCGCCCCGCTGGAATACACCGCACTGGTCTGGGGGGTGATACTCGACTGGGCGCTGTGGCGCACTCTCCCCGGCCCGCTCACCTTCGTCGGCGCGGCGGTCATCATTGCGAGCGGCGTCTACCTGCTTCGAGCCGAGCGGGTGCACGTGGAGGCAGAACACCCCTGACCGGCGGCCCCGAGCGAACCCGTCTTTCCCTGGCACCCTCAGGAGTCTATCACCTGCCGAGGGAGGGTTGCACGCCGGCGCTCAGGGCGTGAAACTTGCTTTGCCCGGACTGCGGATGTCCCGGCCGGGCGAGGGAGATGGGTCCGGTCACTCCGACAATCGAGCCCTGATGGATATCCCGTTGTTCGAGCGACTGCAGATCGAATCCCAGTCGAACTGCAACCGCGCCTGCTGGTTTTGCCCGAGAACCTACGACCGAAGCGGGAAGTATCTCGACCCGGCGGGCAAGTCAGTGCTGCGCCAGATGCCGACCGAGAAGATTCTCTCCCTCCTGGATGAGGCGCAGGGACTGGGGTTTTCCGGCATGGTGGGCTTCCACCACTATTCCGAGCCTCTGCTGGATCCGCGCAACATCACCCTGGCCCGTGAGGCGATCCGGCGGGGGATGGCGCCCTACCTGCATACCAACGGCGACGTCCTGCGGCGCAGCGACGCGCTGTGCGACGAGGTGCGCCAGGTCTACGCCCTGATCGTGGTGGGACTCTACGATTACCGGTCCAATGATGAGCTCCGGGAGGAGCAGGAGTTCTGGCGGGGCCGGCTGGCCGGCGCCAGGCTCGAGTTCAGCCCCATCGGGCTCGCCGACGGCCGGACCACCGAGAGTATCGGGGTGCCCCGCGCACTGGTCCCCCCCGACCGGCGGATGACCCTGCCCGATCTCACCTTCCGGAACGCGCCCTGTCACCGCCCATTAATCCGGATGCTGGTCCAGTACGACGGAACAGTGTGCCTCTGCTGCGAGGATACCACCGGCGCGTTCGATCTGGGCAACGTCCACCGGCAAACCCTTGGCGAGGTCTGGTACTCCGAACGTCACACCGGAATCATCCACGATCTGGTCGCGGGCCGGCGTGACCGCTACGGGCTCTGTCGCTCCTGCCCGATGTCGCCGACCGGACCACCTCCCAAGGGCGAGCGGGTCAGCTTTGCGCCCCGGACATTCCACCCCCTCGAGGGACAAGGAGAGCGTGCATGGTGACCGCGGAGACCCGCTTCGGGCTACGGTCGGAGGAGATTGCCTACAAGACCCTCGACGGTGAGACCATCATCATCAACCTGGTGAACGGGGTGTATTACAGTCTGCCGGGGGTCGGGAGCGAGGCCTGGGAGCTGATCGCATCGGGACGCTCGCTCGCCGAAATCGCCGCCGCCCTCGGTACTCGATACGGGATATCGCCCCAGGTGGTGTCCGCGGACCTTGTGCGGCTGGCGGAGCAGCTGGTGGCGGAAAACCTGCTCGACTCCGATTCCGGAAGCGGCCTTGCCGGAGAACTTCCGCTGCTCGCCCCCACCGACCGGGTCTATCAGGCACCTGCCCTCCAGGCCTACCGGGACATGGCCGATCTGCTCGCGCTCGATCCTCCGACTCCGGGCATCGTCTTCCGGCCCGGCCTCGCCGGCCCCACCGACGCACCGATCGGGTGACCTCATCCGCAGCCGCTCCGGCGCTGGTCAGCTGCATCGTCCCGGTGCACAACGGCGCTCGATTCCTGGGTGAAGCCCTCGCCAGTATTGCGGCCCAGCAATATCAGCCCCGTGAGATCATCGTGGTGGACGATGGGTCGACCGACGACACGGCCCGGGTCGCGTCTGACAGCGGGGTCGCCTTGCGGTACCTGCGACAGGAGCAGGGTGGAGGGCCGTCGGCACGAAACCATGGAATGCGGGAGGCGCGGGGAAGCTTTTTCGCGTTTCTCGACGCCGATGACCGCTGGCACCCGGACAAGCTGATTCTCCAAATGGCACGATTCGAGGCCCGGCCCGAGCTGGATATTTCCCTGGGCCACGTGCAGAACTTCTGGATGCCCGAGGTCGATGCCGAGCGGGCCCTGCTTGCCGGGACCCGTCGCACCGCTCCGATTCCGGGATACACGGCGAGCACCCTGGTGGCCCGGCGTGAGGTATTCGCCCGGCTGGGGCCGTTCAACGCCGCGATGAAGCATGGCGAGCAGACAGAGTGGTTTCTCCGGGCTCGCGAGTCGGGCGCCGAGATCGAGCTCCTGCCCGAGGTGCTCCTGGAGCGGCGACTCCACGGCGACAACGTAAGCCGGCACAAGGCGGAGGCGAGTCTGGCCCAGTATTTCGCGCTGCTCAAAGGCCACCTCGAGCGGGTACGCCGGGACGACCCCACCGCCCCGCCCCTTCCATGAGCACCGCGCCTCCCGCCGTGAGCGTGGTAATCCCGGTGTTCAATGCCGAGCGCCACCTGGCCTCCACGGTCGCCAGCGTCGTCCGCCAGGAGGCGGGCCCACTCGAGATCATCATTGTGGACGACGGCTCGACCGACGGCTCCGCAGCGATCGCCGCCCGCTGCGCCGGTCCGATACGCTACGTCTTCCAGCCCAACGCGGGTCCTCCGGCGGCGCGCAACGCCGGGCTGGACCTGGCCCGGGGGGAACTGATCGCCTTTCTCGATGCCGATGACTTGTGGAGCGACGATCGTCTCGGGATCCAGCTCGGCATTCTGGCGCGGCACCCCGGCGCGGATCTGGTCGCCGGCCGGTTCCAGTGGGTGCGCGATGCCGCGCTACCCGGCGAGCCGCCCCGGCTCATCCCCCTCGCCGACCCGCGGAACCCGCTGAGCCTGGGGACCGCGCTGATCCGGCGCCACCTGTTCACGACGGTGGGCGGGCTGGACGAATCCCTCTGGTACAGCGACGACGTCGACTGGTACCTGCGGGCCCGTGAGATCGGGGTCTCAATGGTGCTTCACGAGGATGTGGTGCTCTGGTATCGCAGGCACGACGGAAACATCACCAACGATGTCGCGCGCGGCCGGGGCTATTATCTCACCGCACTCAAGAAATCGCTGGACCGGCGGCGCGGCCGCCCGGATCTGCGGGCCGTCCCCCTGCCGGGCTGGGACGATTTCACCGGGCAGCCGTGGCCAACCCGCTGATCAGCTGCATCGTGCCGGTGTTCAATGGGGAGCGCTTCCTGGCGGAGGCGCTGGACAGCATTCTGAACCAGACCTATCGGCCGCTCGAGATCATCGTCGTGGATGACGGCTCCACCGACGCCACCGCGGAGCTGGCGGCCGGGTACGCGCCACGGGTGACCTGCCTCCGTCAGGACAAACGGGGATCCGCCGCCGCGAAGAACCGGGGTGTCTCGGCCTCGCGGGGAGAGTTTATCGCCTTCCTGGACGCCGACGACCTCTGGCTGCCCGGCAAACTCGAACGACAAGCGGCCTGGCTCCGGGAGCGGCCGGGATTCCACCTCTGCCTGACCCGGTTCCAGAACTTCTGGATGCCGGAGCTCGCCGCCGAAGCGCAGCAGTACGGCGACGGCCCACTCGGGCAACCACTCTCGGCCTGGCAGATCGGAACCGTCCTGGCCTCCCGGGAGACCTTCGACCGGGCGGGGCTCTTTCCCGAAGTCCCGGTGGGCAACGAGAACATGCTGTGGCTTCTCGGGGCAGCCAGGGCGGGTGCGACGATCGAGGTCCTGCCCGAAGTCCTCATGCGCAGGCGGTTTCACCACGGCAACGACACCCGGAGGGGGACGGCCCACGAGCTGGAGCTCTTCCTGCCGATTGTGCGGGCCTGGCGGAACTTTCGCCATGGACGGCCCGGGCCGTAGAAAACCCTTCAGCGCCCGGTGGAAGACAGGGTCATCAGCACCGGGGCGTGGTCGCTGGTGCCCACGTCGGCCAGCACGGAGCACCGCTCGGCCCGGGCCGCGAGACCCTTCGACGCCAGCACGTAGTCCAGCCGCCAGCCGATGTTCCGGGCCCGCAGGTTCCGCCAGGGCGCCCACCAGGTGAACAGGTTCTCGTTGCCGGGATCGAGCGCCCGTCCCACATCCACCAGATGGTCGCCCAGCAGCCGCTCGAAGAGGGCCCGCTCCTCGGGAAGCTGACCGATGGCCTGGGGCTTCCGCTCCCGGGGATGCACGTCGATCTCGCTCCGGGCGATGTTCATGTCGCCGCAGAGAATCAGCTCCCGGCCTTCCTGGTGCACCCGGCCGGTCCAGGCAACCAGCCGCTCCAAAAACGCCATCTTGGCCGGAAAATCCTTCCCGCCATTGGGCACGTAGACCGAGGCGATCACCAGGTTGCCGAGATCAGCCTGGACGATTCGGGCCTCCATGTCGAAGTCGGGATGGCTGAACGCCGGCTCCCGCTCGAGCAGATCCTTGCGAATCTGGAGCGAGACGCCGGAATAGCCCCGCATGCAGTGCCAGTAGCCCCAGTAGTCCTCCAGCCTGCAGGGCTCGGGGATCTGGGCCGACTCGGCCTTGAGCTCCTGGAGGCACACCACCTCGGGCCGGTCCCGCTGCATCCACTCGGCGAGCTGCGCCTGGCGGGCCCGGATCCCGTTGACGTTCCAGGTGGCGATCTTCATCTCCGTCCGCTGGCGACGACCATCGGCTGCTCACCCTGGAGGACCCCGTCGACCACGTAGGGTTGCCAGTCCTGAACCACCTGCCGCTCCATCGCCTCCTGGGCGGCCTCCGGCGCCTGGGCGACCAGCGGCGCGAGAGGGGTCACGCTGATGTATTGCCACAGGAACTCCGAGGGCGACGGCAGCCGAAGCCGAACCGGCGACACCGTACCGCTCACCTCGCGCAGCCCGGCCTCGCGCAGGAGCGCGGCGACGGCATCGGGATCGTGCATCGAGAACACGGCCCGGACGAACATGCCGAGGTCGGAGCCGATATGCTGGACGATGGCCCGCTCCAGGGCGGTGAATACCGGTTGCATCGGGCCGGGCGTGCTGATGACGACGCGCCCACCGGGCTTGAGCACCCGCCGCATTCCGGCGACGGCCGCCGCCCGGTTCTCCATGAACATGAGGGCCATCTGGCAGAGCACCACGTCGTAGGCGCTGTCTGGAAAGGGCAGCGAGGCGGCATCGCCCGCGTGCCACTCGATCGGGGGCGCCGCCGGGGCCGGCGTGGCCCGGGCCACTTCGATCATTTCGGGCGAGAGATCGATGGCGGTGACGGCGCCGGCCGGTCCGACCTGCTCCGCGGCGCGCCGGGCGATGACCCCGGTCCCGCAGCCGACGTCGAGCACC
>DATCXX010000264.1:0-4826 GCA_036565615.1 Gemmatimonadales bacterium
CGGTTCGCCGGCCGCGAGCCGGCGCCCCGCCAGCACGCCGAGCAGGCAGGTGCCGATGGCCGGCAGGGTGGACAGCAGTCCTTCCGGATCCCAGGTCTTCGACTGCTGCCAGAGGTGGCTGCCGAACACCATCCGGTCGAGCCACGCCGACAGGGTCTGGTCCGGAACGTCGATGGTGGGCGCGGCCACGCCGGGCGGCGCGACCAGGGTCTGCAGTCCCCAGTACAGCAGCAGGAGCAAGGCGGTGATGCCGGCGAGGTCCCGGCTGGAGCGGCCCCGGCTGACCAGCGCCGCCACGATGTAACACACCCCGATGCGCTGGAGGACGCCGGGGATCCGGAGTCCGGTCAGCCGCTCCAGAGGAAAAAACGGAAAGGCATGGAGCAGGAGGCCCAGCAGGATGATCAGGGCGCCCCGGCGGAGAATCCGGGCGGTGACCTCGGCCTGACCCGCGCCCCGGCGCTCCAGTGCGCTGAGCGAGATGTGGGTGGTGATACCCACGATGAATACGAAGAACGGGAAAATCAGATCGGTGGGCGTCCACCCGTGCCAGGCCGCATGCGCCAGGGGCGGATAGATGGCCGACCAGGTGCCGGGATTGTTCACCAGGAGCATCCCGGCGATGGTCATTCCGCGGAACGCGTCCAGGGCGAGGAGTCGCCCCATGATCCCTCCTTCCGGGTATCTTCCATCGGGTGGTTCCGAAACTTCCGGGAGCTCACATGCGCGTCGCATGCCTGATGGTGCTGGCCACCGCGGGCGGCCTCTTTGCCGCGGTCCCCGAGGTCGTCGCCCAGCGCCGGGAGCTGGCCCTGGTGGCGGGCGGCAACTACACCGGCGTCACCAGCCCCAATCTGTTCAAGTCCGAGTCGCGCACCGGGTTCCAGGGAGGGATCAGCCTGCGGATCCCGCGGAGCCCGCGGTTCTCGTTCCAGAGCGAGCTGCTGGTGGTGCAGCGGCGGATCTACGGGGAACGGGCCCCGTCGAGTCAGAACCCGCTGCTGGTCGGACCGATTTCCGATGCCGCCAACCTGCTGTACGCGCAGATCCCCCTGCTGCTCCGGTTCCAGTACGGGTACAGCACCGAGCGCCCGGTTCGCCCCTTTCTGGTGCTGGGGCCGTTCTTCGCCATCCGGATGAGCTGCAAGCGGGATGTCGTCGAGGCGGACAGCACGCTGCGGCACACCGACTGCAGCGCCACCCCGGACGACGTCGTCCCCGGGCCGACTCCCTTCATTCCGGCCCTCTACCAGACCGTGGATGTAGGGCTGCTCGGCGCACTGGGGGTCGAGATCCGCCGGTTCTCCATCAGTGTTCGCGGCGAGCGGAGCTTCCGCAAGCTGGTGGAGCCCGGCGCGCTGCCGACCTCGCCCCTCGACAATGCCAAATTCTGGACCGCCTCGGCGAGCATCGAGTACCTCATCCGGGTGTTGTAGCGACACCGGGGACGGAGGGGGCCGGCAGAATGTGGCCTCCAGCGCGGCCGCCCGCCAGCAGGATTTCCGCGCCATTCGTAGATCAGGAGGAAGCGGCCCCGGGGCGAAACCCCGCCGGCCCGCCTCGCGTCGGTCCTAAGGGGTACCATCTTTGGAACGGCTTGCAGAAGCGGTCGCCACATTCCTGTTCAAGTATCCCCCTCACCTCTTCCGGCGGGGGGATGTTTCGCTTGCGCCGGCTTTTCCTCCCGCCCTGATCGCCGCGGCCCTGGGCGCGGGGCTGGTTCTGCTCCTGCTGGCGCTTCGGGGAGTGCGGACCGCGACCCCGGTGCGGGACCGGGCCCTGCTCGGCGCCCTGCGGAGTTTCGCCTATCTCGTGCTCGCCGTCTGTCTCCTCCGGCCGGTTCTGCTCCTCTCCAGCGCGGTCCCCCAGCGGAACGTGCTCGGCATTCTGCTCGACGACTCCCGCAGCATGCGGCTGGCTGACCTCGCCGGAGTGTCCCGGCTGGAGGCGGTACGGCGGGTGTTCGGTGATTCGGCGGGCTCGCTCACCCGGGCACTGGGTGATCGCTTCGTGCTCCGGTTCTTCCGGTTCGCGGCCGACGCGGGGCCGCTGGGCACCGCGAGTGGGCTGGTGGGAAGCGGGACCCGCACCAACCTCGCCGCCGCGCTCGACGCCGCCCGACAGGAGCTTTCCGGAGTTCCCCTGGCCGGCATGGTCCTGGTGACCGATGGCGCCGACAACAGCGGCGCCGACCTGACGGCTCCGCTGCTGGCGCTGCGCGGGCGCAAGGTGCCGGTGTACACCGTCGGCGTGGGCCAGGAACGTTTCGCCCGCGACCTGGCCATCGAGCGGGTTGCCCTCCCGGCCAGTGCCCTGGCCGGCGCCGGCATCCTGGCCGAGGTCGTCATCCGGGTCCGGGGACTCGGCGGCAACCCGGTCAGCGTGACCGCCGAGGATGAAGGCCGGATCGTGATCGAGCGCCAGGTCGAGGCCCCCGAGACCGGCGACGTGGTCCGGGCCCGGCTCCGGCTGCCTCCGATGGCCGAGGGACCCCACCGGCTGACCTTCCGGGTGCGGCCCGCCCAGGGCGAGATCGTCACCGAAAACAACGAGTTTCGCTCGGTGCTGCGCGTCCGTTCCGGTCCCGAGCGCATCCTCTATCTCGAGGGAGAGCCCCGGCCCGAATTCGCGTTCCTCCGCCGCGCCGTGGCCGGCGACAGCGCGCTGTCCCTGGTCGCGATGTTGCGCAGCGCCAAGGGAAAATTCCTCCGGCTCGGTGTGCGGGACAGCATGGAGCTGGTGGGCGGATTTCCGACCCGGCGCGAGGATCTCTTTCGGTATCGCGCTCTGGTGCTGGGCAGCATCGAGGCTTCGTTCTTCACCGGAGACCAGCTCCGAATGCTGGCGGATTTCGTGAGCCGCCGGGGAGGCGGGCTGGTGGCGCTGGGAGGCCGGGCCGCGCTGGCTGAAGGAGGGTTTGCCGGAACGCCGCTGGCCGAGGTGCTGCCGGTGAGTCTCGATGCGCCGATGCCCGCGGCGACCGGCACCGGCGTGGTCGAGCTCTCGGTTCGCGCGACCGCGGCCGGTCGGCTCCATCCGGCGCTCCAGCTCTGGAGCACCGAGTCTCCAGCCGGCCGCTGGGACTCGCTCCCTCCGCTGACCTCGGTCAACCGGCTGGGCGCGCTCAAGCCGGGCGCCACGGCGTTGCTGACCGGGAAAGTGGCCGGGGGCGGCGATGTGCCGGTGCTGGCAGTGCAGCGGTTCGGCCGGGGCACCGCCGCGGTGTTCGGGGTGCAGGACACCTGGCTCTGGCAGATGCACGCCAACGTCCCGCTGGAAGACCAGACCCACGAGTCGCTCTGGCGCCAGCTGCTGCGCTGGTCGCTCGACGAAGTGCCCGACCGGGTCGAGCTGAGCGCCAGCCCCACCCGCGTCGCGCCGGGAGAGCCGGTGGTGCTGCGGGCCCGGGTGGCCGACGAGGCCTACCTCGAAACCAACGACGCCCAGGTCACCGCGCGGGTGACCACACCGGCGGGCCGGCTGGTGGAGGTGCCGCTGGCCTGGACTCTCAAGGAAGATGGCGCCTACGAGGGACGGTTCGTGGCCGAGGAGATGGGGATGTACAGCATCGAGGGCGACTCCCGCCGGGGGAACGACACGACCCGGGCGGCTTCGGCGGCGCTGCTGGTGGACGATTACGGGGCCGATGTCGAGCAGGCCGAGCTCCGGGCGCCACTGCTCCGCCGGATCGCGACCGAGACCGGGGGCCGCTACTACCCGCTGTCGGACGCGAGCCGGCTGGCGGAGGACGTGGTGTTCACCGAGAGCGGTGTCACGGTGCGGGAGTCCCGCGATCTGTGGGACATGCCGATCGTGTTCTTCCTGCTGGTCGGCCTGCTGGGAGCGGAATGGGGCTACCGGCGGTGGCGGGGCCTGGCGTGAACGCGCCCTTCGCGCCCCTCGCGGCCCTGCTGGCCGGCCTCTGCCTCCTCGCGCCTGAGGGCGCAGCCGCGCAGGGAAGCGGGACCCATGTGCTCCTGGTGACCGGCCTCTCCGGCGAGCCGCGGTTCGCACGGGCATTCGATTCCGCGGCCGCCTTGGTGTACGACGCGGCCCGGAGCCGCTGGGGTGCCTCCGACTCCGGCCTCTTCTACCTGGGAGAGGATCCGGCGCGTGATCCCGGGCGGATTCAGGCCCGGGCCACCCGCGAAAGCATCGGAGCCCGGTTCGCCGTGCTGGCCCGCCGGAGCGCACCCGGCGATCTGGTGTTTGTCCTGCTGATCGGGCACGGCAGCGGCGAAGGAGCGCAGTCCCGGTTCAATCTTCCCGGCCCCGACGTGACCGCGGCCGATTTTGCCGGATGGCTCAAGGCCCTCGAGGGGCGGACGGTGGTGCTGGTCAACGCCGCGAGCGCCAGCGGAGACTTTCTCGCGGCGCTGGCCGGCCCGGGCCGGGTCGTGGTCACCGCCACCAAGAGCGCCATGCAGCGGAACGAGACCACCTTCGCCGGCCATTTCTCCCTGGCCCTCACCTCCGAGGCCGCGGACGCCGACAAGGACGGACGGATTTCCCTGATGGAAGCCTTCAGCTGGGCCAAGGGCGAGGTCGCCCGCGGATACGAGCGGAGGAATCTGCTGGCCACCGAACAGGCCCAGCTCACCGATTCGTCGCTGGCCCGGACCGTGGCCTTCGGCACCTCCTCCGCGCCGGCTGATCCGAAGATTGCCGCGCTCTGGGCGGAGCGCCGGGTGCTCGAAGGCCAGGTCGATGCGCTGCGGCGCCGCAAGGCGACCATGGATTCGACCGCGTACGCGCGGGAGCTGGAACGGCTGTTGCTCGAGATCGCCGAAAAGACCGCGGCCATCCGCGCCGCCGGAGCGCCCAAG
>DATCXX010000265.1:0-2686 GCA_036565615.1 Gemmatimonadales bacterium
GCATTGAGCCGGTCGTGGATGTGCTCGTAGCCGCGCTCGATCTGGCCGACGTTGTGAATCACGCTCCGGCCCTCGGCGGCCAGCGCCGCCAGCAGCATCGCCATCCCGGCCCGGATGTCGGGGGAATCCACCGTCCCCGCCCGCAGCGGCGCCGGCCCCGCGATCACCGCCCGGTGGGGGTCGCAGAGCACGATCCGGGCGCCCATCCCGATCAACTTGTCCACGAAGAAGAGCCGGGACTCGAACATCTTCTCGAAGATCAGGAGCAGCCCGGCGCACTGGGTCGCGGTGACGATGGCGATCGACATCACGTCGGCCGGAAACGCCGGCCAGGGTCCGTCCTCGAGCTTGGGGATGTGGCCGCCATGGTCGGGCCGGATCCGGCGCTCCTGGTCCCGGTCCACGATCAGGGTGGTGCCCGCCACCCGAGGCCGGATACCCAGCCGGTCGAAGCCGAACAGGATGCTGCGCAGCTCGTCGGGGCGCACCGGGTCGATGCTCAGCGCGCTGTTGGTGACCGCGGCGAGCCCGATGAAGCTCGCAATCTCGATATGATCGGGTCCGATCTCGTGGCTGGCGCCGTGGAGCGGATGGCCCCCCTCGATCACGTACTGCGAAGTCCCGATCCCCTCGATCCGGGCCCCCATGGCCACCAGGCACCGGGCCAGGTCCTGGACGTGGGGCTCGGCGGCGGCGTTGCGGAGCACGGTCCGGCCCCGGGCGGCCACCGCGGCCATGAGCGCATTCTCGGTTCCGGTGACGCTGGGCTCGTCCAGAAAAACGTCCGCGCCGGTCAGGTGCCGGGCTTCGATCTCGTAGCGGTCGCCCACCAGGATCCGGGCGCCCAGCGCCTCGAGCACCAGGAAGTGGGTGTCCACCCGCCGCCGGCCGATGACGTCACCCCCGGGTGGAGGGAGGACCACCTTGCCGAACCGCGCGACCAGCGGGGCGGCGAACAGAATCGAGGCGCGGATCCGGGCGCAGAGCGCCGGATCGAGCGGCTTGCTCACCGCGCCGCGGGTGTCGATGGTCAGCGCGTTGGGCCCGGTCCACTGGACCGACGCGCCCAGGTCCGCGAGCAGCGCGGCCATGGACTCGACGTCCCGGATCCGCGGCACGTTGGTGAGGTGGACCGGACCGTCGGCCAGCAGGGTCGAGGCGAGAATCGGGAGCGCGGCGTTCTTGTTGCCCGCGGGGCGCACCGTGCCGGAAAGCGGCCGGCCGCCCTCAACCTGGAAGCGAAGTGGCATGCGCAAACCTCGCCCGGCGCGCGGGCGCGCGTCAAGCGGATTGGATATGTTTGAGCCATGGAAACCACGATGCCGGCCTGGATCGGACCGACGGTGGCCATCTCGCTGGTGGTGATCGCCCTTGCCTTTGCGGCGATCGGCGTGGCGGTCGCGCTCCTGGCGCGCACTGCAATCCGCGAAGTGCGCGAGCTCCGGGAGGAGATCTCCCCCGCGATCTCGTCGGTGCGCCGGATCACCGAGGCCGGCGCCGATCTTTCCGGAGACATCAAGCAGGAGGTGCAGGAATACCTCGCCACCAGCCGCGCGGTCCGGCGGGACCTGGAACGCGGGGTCTATGAGGTGAAGTCGCGGCTGGCCGACCTGGACGCCCTCTACGAGGTGGTGCACGAAGAAGTGGAGGACACGGCCCTGGATGTGGCAGCCCGGGTACGCGCGGTGCGGAATGGCGCCGGCATGGTATCCCGGATCCGGCGCTGGCTGGTCCGCGGGCGCCGATGACGGCGGTCCGCGTCCTCGGGGCGCTTCTGGTGATCGTGCTCTGGGCGCTCTGTGATCCGATCACCGCCCTGGCCTGGACCCCGGGAACCCACATCTTCCTGGGCGAGACGATCCTGGCCAACCTGCACCTCCTGCCCCCGACCATCGCGAATCTGCTCCAGGCCTTTCCCTACGATTTCCTCTACGGCACCATCGCCCCCGACACCTCGATCGCCAAGAAGTACGTGCCGACCGGCCGGCACTCGCACTACTGGAATGTCGGCCAGGAAACCTTCGATCGGGCCCCCAGTGAGTCGCTGCGCGCCTTCGGCCTGGGTTACCTGTCGCACCTGGCCGCCGACACCATCGCCCACAACTATTTCGTCCCCCGCCAGCTGGTGCTCACCACCAGCACCCGCTCGATGGGGCACACCTATTGGGAATCCCGGATCGAGACCCACCTGGGGGGACACTTTGCCCGCCGGGCCCGGGAGATCATCCAGCGGGATCAGTCCGAGGCCGATCTCCACCTCGAGCAGATCATCTCCCCGACGCTCTTCAGCGTGCGGACCAACCGGCGGATCTTCCGGGGGATGGTGCATCTCACCCATACCAAGGGCTGGCACCGGGCGATGCAGGCCGCGGCGGACCGGAGCCGCTGGCTCCTGACCAACCGGGACGTGGAACGGCACCTGGGAATTGCGTACGACGTGACCGTCGACCTGCTGGCCGCGGCGGAGTCGGGCGCCGAGGGCGCCAAGGTGCGGAGTCTCGACCCCAACGGCGCCCAGGCGCTCCGGGCGGCCAAGCGGCTCCGCCGGCGCGAGCTCGAGCACGGCTCCCTCGGCTCTCCGAGCCGCCTGCTCGAAGTCGCCGAGGAGAGCTTCCACGTCCGGGCCATGGAGCTGGGGCACTGGGCCGCTTCGGCTGTGGAGCGGCCGTGGCTCCGGGAACCGGAG
>DATCXX010000221.1:0-5917 GCA_036565615.1 Gemmatimonadales bacterium
CCGAACGGGGAGCCGGCGGCGGCATCGAGGTGCGGGTGCGGCCCTGGTACAATCCGACCTCGCGGAGCGCGGTGTATATCGTGCCCGGCATCATCGGGGTGCTGCTCTCCATCACCATGATCGTGATCGCGAGCATCGCGCTGGTGCGGGAGCGGGAGCGGGGAACCCTGGAGCAGCTGGTGGTCACCCCGATCGGGAAGACCAGCCTGATGCTGGGCAAGATCATCCCCTTCCTGCTGGTGGGGTACGTGCAGATCACGGTGATCCTGCTGCTCGGGCGGCTGCTGTTCGACGTGCCGATCCGGGGCAGCGTGGCGACCCTCTATCTGGTCGCGCTGCCGTTCGTGGTGGCCAATCTGGCCATCGGGCTGTTCGTCTCGACGGTGGTCTCGACCCAGGCCCAGGCGATGCAGCTCGGATTCCTGCTCCTGCTCCCCAACATTCTGCTCTCCGGATTCATGTTTCCGAGGGAGGCGATGCCGGAGCCGGCCCAGTGGATCGGCGCGGCGTTGCCGCTGACCTATTTCCTGGAAGTGATGCGGGGGATTCTCCTCAAGGGCACCGGCCTCCGACTGCTCTGGCCGGAAGCGCTGGCACTGGTGGGGTTCTCGGTGGGGTTGATCGGGTTGAGTGTGGCGCGGTTCAGGAAGACGGTGGAGTAGGTGGCAAGGAGGCAAGGAGGCTAGGTGGCAAGGAGGCAAGGAGGCAAGGTGGCAAGGAGGCAAGGAGGCAAGGTGGCAAGGTGGCAAGGTGGCAAGGAAGCAAGGTAGAGGTGACTACTGCTGTGCTCTGATCCGAACTGCAGACCGGGCCAGACCAAAGACCAGCTTGCCCGCGTGATCCCGGAGGGCATTGAGTCCTTCCCACCGCTCCACGCTCGTAAAGCCAAGATCGCGTGCAATGCGGAGCATATTGGAGATCTCCGAGAGGGAGCCAAGGGCTATGTCTGCGAATCGACGAAGCTCTCGTCCACCCAACCGTGCTGTTCCCTCCGCCAGATTGTTGGTGACCGAAACGGCGGCCCGGCGAGCCTGTGCGGTCAGCCCGTACACTTCCCTGGGAGGCCAGCCGTCGGTCTCCGTGTAAATTGCCAGAACGAGCTGATGGGATTTTTGCCAGGCGTCCAATCGCTCGTAGGGCATCATGCCGTGAATATCGGTGGAAACCGAATCTCGACTTCAACCGTATTCCCGCACTGGGAGGCCTTCTAGCGCGAGGCGGATAGGCGTCCTTGCCGCCTTGCCTCCTTGCCTCCTTGCCTCCACCCGGGAGCTCTCCATCACGACGCCCTTCGCCCCACGCCCAGACGACGCGATCCGCCAGGCGCAGCTCGATGCGATGAAGCGGCGCGCCACCGGGCTGCTCCTGGCCGCGGCGCTCATCTTCCTCGCGGCCAGCTGGTTGGAGCCCCGGTTTGCCTGGCTGGGCTACGTGCGGGCCACCGCGGAAGCGTCGGTGGTCGGCGGCCTGGCCGACTGGTTCGCGGTGACCGCGCTCTTCCGCCATCCGCTCGGGATCCCGATCCCCCACACCGCCATCATCGGCCGCCAGAAGGACCGGATCGGCCGGATCATCGGGAACTTCGTGCAGCATCACTTCCTGGCCCGGGACGCGGTCTCGGTCAAGCTGCGGGGGATGAAGATCGCCGAGCGCGGCGCCGAGTGGCTGAGCCGCCCCGAGAACAGCCAGCGGATCGCAGTGCAGCTCGCCAGCGGGGTGGCGCGGACCCTGGAGGCGCTCCCCGACGAGCAGATCCGTCAGCTGATCCAGGACGGCGCCCGGGACCGCATCCGCGCCACCCGGGTGGCCCCGGTCCTGGGGAAGACCCTGGCCATGGTGGTGGCGGGCGACCGGCACCAGGAGCTGCTCAACGAGGCGATCCGGCTCGCCGCCAAGGCGGTGCACGAGAACGAGGACGCGATCCGCCGCCGGGTGAAGGACGAGATGCCCTGGTGGGTGCCCAGCGCCATCGACAACAAGATCTTCCAGCGGATCGTCACCGCGATCGAGCAGGTCCTGACCGACATCAGCAACAACCCCGCCCACCCGGTGCGCGCCAGCTTCGACAGCTCGCTGCGGGACTTCGTGGACCGGCTCCAGCACTCCCCCGAGGCCGGGGCACGGGCCGAAGCGCTCAAGGAGGAATGGCTCTCCGACGGCGCCATCGCCGACCTCACCAACTGGATCTGGGACGCCACCCGCAACGCCGTCACCGGCTACGCCACCCGGACCGACGGGGGCGAGCCCGGCCCGCTGGCCCGGGGGGTGAGCGCCTTCGGCACCAGCCTGCTGGCCAATCCCAAGCTGCTCGCCGAAGTCGAAGACGTCGCGATCCGGATCGCCCTCGACGTGATCGAGAAGCACCGCCACGAGGCGGCCGACCTGATCGCCCAGACCGTGGCCGGCTGGGATCCCGACGCCACCGCCAAGCGGCTGGAGCTGGCGGTGGGCCGCGATCTCCAGTTCGTGCGGATGAACGGCACCATCGTGGGCGGCCTGGTGGGCCTGCTCATTTACGCGGTCCCCAAGCTCTTCGACTAGGGAGCCTGTATGAGGTCCTCCATCCTCCACTGCCTCGGCGTCGCGCTCGCCGCCGCAGCCGCCCGACCGGCGGGAGCGCAGCAGCTGACCCCGGCCCAGCGGGTTGCCATCGACTCGACCCTCGACCGCCTCTTCGAGCTCGGGCTGGCGCCGGGCATGGGTATCGTCGTGGTGCGGGATACCCAGGCGGTTTACCTGAAGGGTCTGGGCTACGCCGATCTCGAAGCCCGCCGCCCGTTCACACCCCAGACGGTGTTCTACGTGGCGTCCACCACCAAGTCATTCACCGGCCTCGCCGCCGCGATGCTGGATTTGCAGGGGAAGTTCCGCCTCGACGCCCCGCTGAGCCGCTATCTCCCCGAGGCTCGCCTGAAATCCCCCCGCCATCCCGACTCGATCACGATTCGCCAATTGCTGTCCCACAGCCACGGCATCGCGGGCGGGCCGGTGGAAATGCGGCTGGCCTACACCGGCGAGTACCAGGGCAATGAACAGCTGGTATCTCTGCTCGCCGAGCACAACGCCCTGCCGGACCTGAGCTACCGCTACTCCAACCTTGGCTACAATGTCGCCGCCCTCGCGATGGAGAGGGTCACCGGCGAAAGCTGGAAGGAGACCTTGCAGCGGCTGATCTTCACACCCCTCGGGATGAAGAGCACCAGCGCATTCGTCTCCCGTTTTCCGCCCGAGCGGCTCGCCATGCCGTATGGGAGCACACCGGAGGGCTACACCCGCATCCGGTACGGAAAGACCGACGCCAACATGCAGTCGGCCGGCGGACTGGTCACGACACTGGAGGACTACGGCCGGTGGCTCGAGGTCCACCTCAACGACGGCCGGCTGGACGGCAGGCAGGTGCTTCCGGCCGCCGCCATCCGGGAATCCCACCGCCCCCAGGCCCGCTACTCCCGGAGCGCGCGGGGGGTGTCCATGGTCGGCTATGGCCTGGGCTGGAACATCGGGATCCTGAACGGGCAGGATACCCTCTTCACCCACGGCGGCGGCTTTGCCGGGTTCTCGACGTCGATGTCGTTCCTGCCGGCGCACCGGGTGGGGGTCGTGGTTATGGTGAACAGCAGCGATCTGGGCGGCGCCCTGGCCGAGCTCACCGCCCAGGCGGTGTACGGCATCGTGACCGGCGGCGCGCCCCTCACGGCGGATTCGCTGGCGGCGCTGCGCGGAATCGTGGCCCGGGAGCGGGAGAACCTCGGCGCCGATCGCGCCCGCCGCGCCGCCCGGCCCCAGACCACCCCGCTCCCCTTCGCCGCCTACGCCGGCCGCTACCAGAACCCGTTGCTGGGAACCCTGGTGCTCACGCTCAATCCGGAAGGGAAGCTGGAAGCGAGGGCGGGCGTCGCCTGGAGCGCGGTGGAAGTGTTCGACGGCACCAGGCACCAGCTTCGGGTGGAGCTGTTCGGGTCGGGCAGCGTTCTCACGATGAATGTCGAAGGAGACCGCGTCGTGGGTGCGACTTTGAACGGACAAACTTTTCGGAGGCTGCCTTAGGCCAGGGAGTAGCGAAGCGCGAAGAGCGAAGCCAATGCAGGGCGACCCCGCTTTCCTCTTCGCTATTCGCTACTCGCTAACATGGGCATCCGTTTCCAACGATCCCAGCCGGCCGGCGCGATGACGACCCGGGTCATGGGACGCGGTCCGGCGAGCGTCTCGACGGTGGTGCGATAACCGTCACGCGCCGCCGCGAGGAGGCGGACCCCCGCGGTGCCCCGGAACCGCGCCGCGCTGGTGCTGTCGTCCCACGCCAGATACCACACCAGCGCCGGACCCGCCCCGGAGCGGTAGACCCGGAACCGGTCGCCGCCCCATCCCGCCGGCGTGCCGGTCAGGACTTCGCCCCCACCCCGCAGCACGGTGGCCAGCACCTGGATTTCCAGCTCCCCGAGGGTGTCCTCGTACATGACTTCTCCCGCGGGCTCGGCGAACCGGAGCGGCACCGGCGCATCGCCCGCGGCGTATCGCGAGGGATGGAGAATGTGCTCGGTCGAGCGCGGCATCGTGGCCAGGGTCGGCAGCGGCTGGCCGGCGTGGGCCGAATCCCACCAGCGCATGAACTCGGCGCCGCCCAGGTAGGGGAACACCATTCCCTCGCGCACCGCGAGTGGTGCCCTGGAGAACACCGCCATGGTGGCGGCCTGGTTGCGCACCTGCTCCCGCGCCATCGCCCAGAATCCCGGCTGGAGCAGGATGCTGCGATCGGGCACGAATGCCAGGATCGAGGCCACCGTCGCCTGTCCCTCCAGCACCGCCTGGGCGGCGGTCTGCTCATCCGCGCTGCCCCGGAGCCGCATCAATGAATCGAGCGGGAGATACTGGTGCTGAAGCGCATGCACCAGCTCGTGGGCCAGCACGAACCGGAGCGCGGCGGGCTCGGCGCCCTCCACCCCGTACAGGGTGGACGCGTCCGGATCATAGAATCCCGCCACCTGCTCGGTGTACAGCTCGAGGAGCAGCTCCTTGAGGTCGAGCGAATCGGGAATCATGCCGAGCAGACGGTACACCGCCTCGACGCCCTCCTGCCGGGCGGGAGGGAAGTCCTGCTCCAGCTTGCCGAGCAGGAAGGCCCGCACCTCCTCGCGGGTCTTGATCGCGGAGCGGGTCGGGCCGCGGAAGCGGAGACCGGCGGCACGCTCGACCACCGGGCGGAGGCTGTCCACCAGCCGGGCCAGGTCGGGACTCTGCCCCCGGGCGGGCGGCGTGCCCCGGCAGGCGGCCAGCAGGACCAGGCCGAGGAAGCTGCGGCGCATCAGGCGACTCCGAGGTAGCGGCGATACCAGTCGATGATGGCCGGTCCGACCACGAAGGTCACCGCGGCGCCGATCGCCAGGAAAACCCCGAACGGCACCAGCTTCTTCTTCCCGATCAGGGTGAGGGGCAGGAAGATCGCGGTGCCGGCCAGCGCACCGAGGAAGATCGTCAGCAGCACCCCCTGCCAGCCGACGAAGCTGCCCACCATCGCCATCATCTTGATGTCGCCGCCGCCCATCGCCTCCTCCTTGAAGGCCCAGCGTCCCGCCACGCCGACCACCCAGAGGATGCCGAATCCCACGGCGGCGCCGACCAGGGCCGCCAGCACCGCCGACAGGCCTCCCGCCGCGCTCAGGATCAGGCCGATCGCGAGCCCGCCATAGGTGAATTCATTGGGAATGATGTATTGCCGCGCGTCGGTGAGCGCGATCCCCAGCAGAAGGGTGCCGAACAGGGCTCCCTTGAGGGCCTCGACCGACAGCCCGTACCGCCAGGCCATGACGCCCCAGAGCACCGCGGTGCCCAGCTCGACCAGGGGATAGAGAACACTGATCGGCTCCCGGCAGCCCCGGCACTTTCCGCCCAGCAGGATCCAGGAGAGGACCGGAATATT
>DATCXX010000313.1:0-3874 GCA_036565615.1 Gemmatimonadales bacterium
GACCCAGCCGCCGCCGCGGGGAAACAGGAGGGTCTCGTTGTTATTGAAGTTGAACAGCTCGACGTCGTCGCTTTCGGTCGGCCGCTGGATGTAGATGTCCTGGGTATCGCTGGTTCCCTGGGTGAACTCGATCCAGTTGCAGCTGGTTCCGTCGCGCGCCCAGGCCCGCTCCGACCCGTCGATGCCCTGGAAGTAGACCGCCCAGCTGTCCTTGCCCGGCATCAGCTTGATGGCACCCAGCACGGCGGCCGCCAGGACCACCGCCGCGCCGGCGCCGACGGCGGCCTTCCGGGTCGTGCTCCAGCGTGACGGGGAAGGAGGAGGAGGAGAAGGAGGGGAAGGAGGAGAAGGAGGGGAAGGGGGCGAAGGGGTCAACGCTGCCAGCTCGGCGCGGCTCGGCATCCGCTGGTACACCCCGCTGGCTTTCGCCTGGTTCGTGGTCAACCCCTCGATCTTGAACAGCTCACCGTTGGGCGAGCGCATGTGCAGCACCGGGGTGCCCCATTCCACCGACTTCTCCCCCACCATGCTGATGGCCTTCCGCGCCTCGCCCACCGCGGCGTCCACCGGCATTTCGTTCCCCAGGGCCTCGTAGAGAGACCGGGAGAACTCGATCGCGGCGTCGTCGCTGATTTCATACTGCATGGCGATGACCGCCGGCACCCCTCGGCGCACCAGGGTGGCCGAGGTGCTGGAGAAGACGTCGGTGGTGTTGCTCTTGGCGCCCAGGCAGGCGTTGAGCACCACCAGGCGCAGGGACGGGTGGTCGTGCAGCAGCCGTCCCACCTGGGTGGCGTTCATGAGCTGGGTGCCGCCGTCCTCGTTGGTGAAGGCCAGTACGCCCTCGCCATCCGCGGTGTCGAAGCCGCCGTGCCCGACAAAGTGGAAGATGTGATAGCGGCCCTTGCGGAGGGCATTCTGGAGATCTCGCCAGGTGGACCCCTCCATCCACTCGAGCCGGAGCAGGCCGGCGTCCTGGAGGCTCCTGGTGGCCGCCTCCATCCGCTCCCGCTCCCGCTTGACGTTGAGCTTGGGGCGATCGTTGGGGCTCGCCACCATGGCCAGGATCGAGATGGGGCCCTTGACGGCGAGCGTTTCGGGAGGGTGGTCCGACTCCAGGTAGCGCACCACCGGGGTGTGGGAGGAGAGCGCGACGTAGTCCCCGGTGGACCCGTCGTAGAGGAACTCCCAGGGCAAAGTGCAGAGGTCCGCCGCCTCGATGCGAAGCCGGATCCGGAGCCCCTTGTCCTCCAGCCGGGCCCGGTCCTGGCTCGTCCGGAACTTGGCCTGGATCTGATCGGCGAAGAGCGCCTCGAAGAGCTGCTTACCGAAGTCCTTGACCGATGCCTTCTGGCTTTCCCCCATGGCGATGCCGCGCACCGGAAAGGCCGAGTCGCGGACGGCGGTCTCGATACCTTGGAGCTGGCTGGCGAGCTGGGCCGGATCGAACGGGAGTCGCAGGGTGCCGGTGGTCTCGCCGGCGGGCGACTTCAGCACCACCACCGGGTAGTCCTGGCCGCTGCCGGGCGCGATGTGGATTTCGAAATCGAGGTATTGGGTCATCGCTCAGGCTCCCAGCCACTCCAGAATCTTCGTCCGGGTGCCGGCATGCTCGAAATACCGGACGCTCGACACGGTCTCGTTCCCCTTGATCTCCAGAGTGTCCTCGATCGGAAAGTACGCCGAGCCGTTCTGGCCCGACACGCTGGCGACCGGCACCACGAAATCGTTGGGGCCCCCCAGCAGCTTGGCCACGCCGCGGCCGAAGATGAACCGCCGGAGCCCGGGCGTTGCCGGGGTCGCGTCGCCGGCCACCGCAAAGTAGCGGGTGTCGCCGGTCCGCTCGGCGGCGTCGTTGAGCCAGGGCAGCAACTTCCCGCCGGGAGACATCGCGGTGAGGCCGTCGAGCCCGGTGAGCGCCCCCACCGCCGCCTGCTTGAGCACCGCCATCAGGATCCGAAGTATCTCGGTGGCGTAGGGCACCGGAATGAAGGTGAGGATGTTGGTGATCACGTCCACCATCCGCCCCAGGCTGGCGGGATCGGCCAGTGGCGTGCCGGCGTTGGGTGCGCCGACGAAAATGCATTTCCCGATCCGGACCCGCCGCCCGGGGACCGCGAGCGCGTCCTGCTTTTCCACCAGCACGCGGCTCACCAGCCCGCCGCGGGAATGGCTGATGATGTCGAGATCCAGGGTAGTGCCCTCGGGCAGCTCCTCCAGGAACCTCCGGGCATTCTCTCTGGGGTCGTGGGAGAGGGTAAAATGGTCGAAGCCGATGACCCGGCCATCGTACTTCCGGTTGAGCTCCTGCACGTAGTCTGCCGGCAGGCCCCCGAATCCCACGTGGGAGCGGCTCATCGGACCATGAAGCAGCAGGAGGGCGCGGCCCTGGCTGAGCCGCTTCCATGCTTCACCGTCCATCGGCGGGGCCTCGCCGGCGGCGAAGTTCTCCGGCGTGAACGGGCGGATCCGATAGGGGAAGCGGCGCTGCTCCAGCATTCCCACCAGCTTGCCGCTCACCTTTCCGAGCACGGGATCCATCAGCGGAAAGACGATCTCCCTGAGCACCTTGTTGCCAAAGTCAGCCAGGCCGCTGCCCCGGGTCGTGGCGCCGGCCGCAGGCTCGGCCGGGAGGTCCGGAGCGATCAGATAGCGTCGGGTGCCGGCGTCGGCGGGGACGGTTCCACGCGATCCCGGCATCGGCTCGCGTGGAGGCGCCAGGTGCCAGCTCACCACCCCAAGGTCGTCGGTGGCCATCACCAGCTGGCCGAATCCGGGCCCCGGGTCGGCAAGGCGGATCTCGACACCGGTTGCGCCGCGCGACGGTGACCCCGGAGCGGCGGTGCCGGAGACCGACACCGACTGGCGCACTTCCGCGCCCGCCTCACCCAGCGCATCGGCCAGCGGCCCGCTCAGCGACTCGGCCGCCTCCTGGCGTGCCTTGGCGCCCAGGTGCGCGGTGGCCGTGCCGGTCACGCCGGTCGCCGCCACCTTGAGGTTGCCGACCTCCAACTCCCTGCCGTCTCCCGCGAGCGGGGTGGCGGTTCGCCGCCGGATCACGAAGGAGCGGGCCACGGTGGTCCAGTCCTCGCGGCTCTCCGGCGCCATCTGCACACCGCGGGTGGTGTGGCCCTGGAAGGCACGGTTCAGCAGATCACCCAGCGGAGAGGACTTCCCGGTTCCGGTCCCCCGAACTCCCTTCTGGGCCAGCACCGAGAAATCGGCCGGCTGCTCGGTGACGAACAGCTTGATGGTCTCGACCGCCTCGGCTTCGAGGAGGTGATCCACGGTGTCCACGTAGGGATACCCCGCCGGCCAGGTGACCGAGGGGACCGGCTTGGCCATTGGCCCGATGTCGTAGGACTGGCCGCCCCGGAGCTTTTCCTGCGCGGCGGGCGAGGACCGGTCGGGGCGGAGCGGGGTGACCGCGCCGTTGGCCTCGAAGTCCACCAGCGCCACGTAGGCGTCCCGATCGTGGCTGCTGGTCACCCGAAAGCCGATCGGCTCGCCCTCGGTGTAGGCGATCTCTCCTCCGGCGAAGTCGGGCGTGGCGGCGATCCACTTGCCGTCGGGACCGAGTTTGAGCAGCTCGAGGCTGAACTTGCCGAGCAGCGCGCTGCCGGGATCGGGGTTGGCCAGCGCCAGCGCCTGACGGTATCGAGCAATGGTCTCGAGATTGTCCCGCACCGTGGCTTCGTCGCCCCGCGGCTTGAGCTTCATGGCCAGGTCGCCGCTCTCGGCGGTGGCCGCCCACACCGGCACCGGCAGCGGACCGGCCCGGGGAACCGGATCGGCGGGAGAGACCGTTTCGCGCGCGGGCAGGAGCCGCAGGGTGATCGAGGCCGGCTCGCCCGTGCCGGCCAGCTTGAGCAGC
>DATCXX010000347.1:0-2640 GCA_036565615.1 Gemmatimonadales bacterium
AAGCCGCTCGAAGGAGGTGATCGACAACGCCGAGGCGGTGTCGGAAGCGTAGAGGACCTCGCCCCGGCCGTTGGCCAGCACCAGGAAATCCCGGATGCTCTCGAAGTACGCCGCGATGGCCGGCTCGAGCGTGGGCGGCGAATCCACCGCGACCAGCCGGCCCAGCACCCGGTGGGAGCGCTCGAGATAGCGCACCGAGAGCTCGGCTTCCAGCGCCAGCCGCTGCTGGAGCCGCTGATCCGCGGTCCGGGCCCCGGTCTGCTGCCGGGCGAAATAGAGAGTGGCCCCGAAGGCGACCATGGTCGCCAGCAGGGCGAGCGCGTAGGCGAAGGTGAGCCGCCAGCGAATGGAGCGCACGTCAGGCCCGGATCACGTACCCCACGCCGCGCACGGTGTGCAGGAGTTTCTTGTCGGACCCCGAATCCACCTTCTTGCGCAGCCGGTTGATGACCACGTCGACGATGTTGGTGCCGGGATCGAAGTGGTAGTCCCAGGCGTACTCGGTGATCAGGGTCCGGGACATGACCCGCCCGGGGTGCCGCATGAGGTATTCGAGGACCGCGTACTCCTTGGGGGTGAGCTCGATGGCCCGGCCGGCGCGGTGGACCTCGCGGCTGCCCACGTCGAGCTCGAGGTCGCCCACGGTGAGCTGGGGCGAGGAGAGCTGCTTGGGCCGGCGGGAGAGCGCCTCGACCCGGGCCAGCACCTCCTCGAAGGCGAAGGGCTTGGTGACGTAGTCGTCCGCGCCGGCCCGGAGCGCCTCGACCTTGTGTCCCACCGCGTCCTGGGCGGTGAGCACCAGGATGGGCGTGGTATTGCCGCGGTCGCGGAGGGTCCGCAGCACCTCGAGCCCGCCCATCCCGGGAAGCCGCAGGTCCAGGACCACGATGTCGTAGCTCCCCCCGGAAATGAGCCGCAGGGCCTCGAGCCCGTCGTCCACCAGGTCGGCGTGGTACTGGGATTCTTCCAGCCCGCGCCGGATGTACTGGCCCACCACCCGGTCGTCCTCGACGATGAGAATCTTCACTTCAGATTCCGATCGCGATGGGGAGGTAGACCCGGAAGGTGCTGCCCAGCCCCGGCTCCGAGTCCACCTCGATCCGGCCCAGGTGCTGCTCCACGATGCCGTAGCAGATCGAGAGGCCCAGGCCGGTGCCCCGCCCTGGCGGCTTGGTGGTGTAGAACGGCTCGAAGATCTTGGGCAGGTCGGCGGGGGCGATGCCGTGTCCGGAATCCTCGATCGAGATCATGACTTCGTCGGCGTGCTCCGGACTGCGCAGGGTGCGCACCGTCATGCTGCCGCCGTCGTCCACCGCGTCCACCCCGTTCAGCATCAGGGCCATGAGGACCTGGATCATCTGCTCGTCGTTGGCCAGCACCGGGGGCAGGTCTTCGCCCAGCTCCCGGATGACGTTGAGCCGGTTGAAGCGCTGGTGGTGCTTGAGCAGGAACAGGGTCTGATCCACCAGGGTATTCACGCTGACCGGATCCTTGGGGCTGCCTTCCTTGGGCCGGCTGAAGTCGAGCAGGCCGTCCACGATGTGGGTGCAGCGGACCACTTCCTTGTCGATGATCTCCAGATACTCCCGCACCGTCTCGTCGGCCGGAGAGCCCAACCGCGACTCGATGGCCGCCACACAGGCGCCGATGGTGGCGAGGGGATTGTTGATCTCGTGCATGACCCCGGCCGCGAGCTGGCCCACCGCGGCCAGCTTCTCGCTCTGCAGGATCCGGAGCTGGGTGTCCCGGGCTTCGGTCACGTCCTCCCCGATGGTGATCACGTGGGTGATCGCCTCGCCGTCCAGCCGCATCGGGATCCGGCTGATCCGGTAGGAGCGCGAGTCGCCCCGCGAATCCACCTGGATGTCCATCTGCTGCATCTCCCCGGCCCGGAACACCCGGTCGAACTCGGCGCGGAGCTGGCCCGCCGGCTGCCGGGTCAGCACCTCGAAGACCGGCCGGCCCATCACATCGCCCCGCCGGAGCCCCTGGGTACCGGTCTCCCGCTTGCGGTTCCAGACCTGGATCCGGTAGTCCCGGTCGATCACGTACAAGCCCACCGGCAGGCTGTCGATGATCAGGCCGGTGAACCGGCGCTGCTCCTCGATCTCGCGGGACCGGCTGGCCACCTCGAGCGCGAGATCCTCCGAGAGCGTCATGGCGTCGAGGAAGGGAGCCAGCAGGTCGGTGATCACCTGGAGCACGCCGGGGTCCGGATTCGCCTCCGGGACTCCGAAGTCGATCTCCAGCACCCCGAGCCGCGCGCCACCGTGCACCAGCGGATAGCGGCGCACCCCGGGCTCGGCCTCGGGGAGCTCGTCCAGCGACGCGGCGGCGTATTCCCCGGTCGGCATCGCGACACCGGCGAACATCGAGGAGTTGGAATCGCGGCGCCAGACCACGACGTGCCGGGCCGGCAGTCCGTTCTGCAGCATCGCCGCCACCACCCGGAGGGTTTCGTCGGGGGCGAGCCCGCTGTTGAGGATCCGGGCGAGCTGGCCGATCAGGGCGAGCCCGGGACCCGGCGTGGAAGCCGTCGTCATGGAAGCGTCATGAGGATGTCCACTAAGTTAAACCTCCTCACCGGGGAGGCCCGATGCGCCAGCGAATCCGCACGCCCTATCTCGACGGCGCTTGGCA
>DATCXX010000349.1:0-2063 GCA_036565615.1 Gemmatimonadales bacterium
CCGAGACCTCGGACAGGAAGGAGCCGAACTCGTCCGCCTCCGGTGCATCGACCGGAACCGGCGAGGCGAGCATCGCGCCGGGCGCGCCCACCAGGAGCAGCGCGTCGGAAGCGGAAAGCGGGAGGGCGCTCGCCTCCTGGAAGGCGACCAGGCGCGCCAGGGCGCCGGTGTAATCGCGCATGGAGGGGAACCCGGCGTCGGCCACGGCCCGAACCACCGGATCGGGCAGCGCATCGGGGGTGTCGGCCAGGCGGCGGCGCAGGATGGCGAGCCTGGCCTCGGGACCCGGGAGCGAGAGGGTGACGGTCGTCCCCTCGACCAGCCGACGGACCACCCGGGGATCCAGACCCAGGAGCTGGTCCACCGGCGTCGCGGAAGTGACCACCACGTCGCGCCCGGCGGCACGGCGCGCATCCAGCAGATCGGCCACGAATCCCTGGCAGTCGGGATGGCGGGCCAGCCGCTCGAAGTCGTCCAGCAGCACCAGCTCGGCGCCGAACAGCTCGGCGCGACAGGCTTCTCCCCGGGCCACCAGCAGCGCGCTGCGATATCGCTCCGCCAGCGCGTCCATGGTGAGGAGCTCGACCGGGGCGCCGGGATGGCTCTCCCGAACCTGCGCCGCGATCGCGTTCAGCAATTCGGTCTTCCCGCTCCCCGCCGGCCCCACCACCACCAGGGGGGCGAAGGGAACCCCGCTGGCGTCGGCCACCGCGCGCGCCGCGGCCGCCGCCGCCCGGTTGGCGGGATCGAGCAGGAACGTCTCGAAGCTGCTCATGGAACCGGGGCCCGCGCCGCCAGGCGCTGCAGCACCAGGGCGGAAAGCGACTTCAGGGTCTCGAACACCCCGGTGCCGTGCAGCGCGTCGGCCGGCAGACTCGGTACCCCGCGGAAATTGAAGGCGTCATCGAGCTCCGCCGGCGTCAGAATGAGATCGGGCGGCAGATCCTGCTTGTTGTACTGGAGCACCAGCGGCAGGTTCCGGATGTCCACTCCCTGATCCAGCAGATTCTCCTGGAGGTTCTGGAAGCTCTCCAGGTTGTCGTCGAAGCGCCGCGCCTGGCTGTCCACCACGAAGACGACGCCGTCGGCGCCCTGAAGCACCAGCCGGCGGGTCGCGTTGTAATACACCTGTCCCGGCACGGTGTAGAGCTGGAACCGGGTGGTGAATCCGGAGATCATCCCCAGCTCGAGCGGCAGAAAATCGAAGAAGAGGGTGCGGTCCGACTGGGTGGCGAGCGAGACCATGTTGCCGCGCCGCTGCTCCGGCACCCGACCGTGAATGTAGAGGAGGTTGGTCGTCTTGCCGCAGCGGCCCGGTCCGTAGTAGACCAGTTTGCAGGTGATCTCGCGGGTGGTGAAGTTCACGAGGGGCATCGGCTCACCGCCCGAAGAGCGTGCGGAGACTGGAATTCAGCTCGTCCTCGAAATCCTCGGCCAGCACCTGCCGGGGCGGCTCCTCCGCCGGTGCCGCGCGCTCCAGGTCCCCCACCATGCGGGCGAAGAACATCTGCACCAGGCCGAGCGAGGTCTCCGGTCCGAAGACCACCAGTCCGAGCCAGCGGCCCCGCGGGGTGTCGAAGCCGGCCAGGTACACCCCGACCGCCGAGCCCTGGTGGACCACCGCGTCGAGCGGGCGGGTGCCCATGACCCGGGAGAGCTCGGCGGTGGAGGCGAGGATGCCGGCCCCCAGCGCCGCGGCCGACATCACGTCGAGGGACCTGGTGAAGCCGTGCTGCGCCACCACCTGCCCCGACGAGGTCATGAGCAGGGTGACCCGCGCGGCCGACTCGGAGAGAAAAGTCTGGAGCGGGACTTCGACCCAGCGCTCGATGGCCCGCATCAGAACGAAGTCCCCGCCGCGGCCAGGACGCTCAGGCGAAGCTCCGCCACGTTCACGTCGGGACCCGCCACCGCGACCAGGAGCAGTCCGGAGCGTCCCGGGGCGAGGAGGAGCATGCCCTCGGTCCCGCCCAGCATCAGCAGCACCGGCTCCGGCTGTCCCAGCACCGCGGTCACCCCGCGCATCCGGCCCGCCAGGCTCGCGGCCAGCGCCGCCACCGCGC
>DATCXX010000364.1:0-2933 GCA_036565615.1 Gemmatimonadales bacterium
GGGGAAGCACCACCGCCGCGCTGGCCGACGTGGACGGGGACGGCGATCTCGATCTCTACGTCGCGAATTACCGGGCCCGCACCATGCTCGACTCGCTTTCGCCCCAGGAGCGGGCCTTCGACCAGATCGTCAAGAAGATCGGGGACCACTACGAAATCATTCCCGAACGGCGGGCCGATTACCGGATCCAGATCCGGGAGGACCTCCGCGGGGTGAGCCTGATCCAGCGGGCCGATCCCGACTGGTTCTACCTCAATGACGGCAGCGGCCACTTCGTCCGCGAGCCGATCGCCGGCAATCCCCGCTTCCTCGACGAAGACGGCGCGGTGCTCACCGCCGAGCCGGAGGACTTCGGCCTGGCTGCCCGGTTCTACGACGTGAACGGCGATGGGGCGCCCGATCTCTACGTCGCCAACGACTTCGAGGATCCCGATCAATTCTGGATCAACGACGGCACCGGGCGCTTCCGGCTGATTCCTCGGCCGGCGGTCAGAAGAACCGCCAATTCCAACATGTCGGTCGACTTCGCCGACATCGACCGGGACGGGGCGGTGGACCTCTTCCAGGCCGACATGCTCGCCAACGACGGCCGCCGGCAGAAGACCCAGATCCCCACCCACACCGCCATCCCCAAGGTGGTGGGCGACTACACCTCGCGGGGGCAGTGGCAGCGCAATGCGCTGCTGCACAACCGGGGCGACGGCACCTTCGAGGAGATCGCCGATGCGGCCGGCGTCGCGGCCAGCGGATGGTCGTGGTCCTCCCTGTTCCTCGACGTGGACCTGGACGGCTATGAAGACCTGCTGATCGGGAACGGGCACACCTGGGATCTCATGGATGCCGACGCCCAGGAGCGCCTCAAGAGCACCGTGACCGGCGTGGACTGGCGCCGGGAGCGTCAGTACTACCCCAAGCTCTTGCTCCCCAATGTGGCCTTCCGGAACCGGGGCGACCGCACCTTCGAAGACCGGAGCGTGGCCTGGCGCTTCGGACTGGAGCCGGACATCTCCCACGGCATGGCGAGCGGCGACCTGGACGGCGACGGCGACCTCGACGTGGTGATCAACCGGCTGAATGCCACGACCGCGATCCTCCGGAACGACGCGCCCGCTCCGCGCCTCGCGGTGCGGCTGATCGGGGCGGCGCCCAATACCCGGGCGATCGGGGCCCGGATCAAGGTGCTGGGTGGCCCGGTGTCCCTCCAGACCCGCGAGGTCACCGCGGGCGGGCTGTATCTCTCCAGCTCAGACCAGTCCTATACCTTCGCAGCGTCCGCCGACAGCGCCATGGTCGTCGAAATCACCTGGCGGGACGGGACCTTCACCCGGATCGCCGATGCCCGGGTGGGGCGGCTCTACGAAATACGGCAGGGCGCCATCGGCCTTCAGCCTTCAGCCGTCAGCAACCAGCCGTCCAGCCGTCCTGCCGTCCAGCAACCGCTTTTCGAGGATCGCACTGCCTCGCTCAACGCCACCCACTCCGAGACCTACTACAACGACTACGCCCGGCAGCCGCTGCTCGGCTACCAGCTGAGCCAGCTCGGTCCGGGGGTGAGCTGGCTCGACCTCGACGGCGACTCGGACGACGACCTGATCGCCCCGGACGGATCGGGGGGCTCCCTCGCCTGGCACCGCAACGACGCCGGACGGTTCACCCGGCAATCGCTCGGCCTTCCGGCCGGTGACCTCGACTTCACCCAGGTGCTCCAGGTGCCCTCGCCCGGCGGGGCCGGACTCCTGGTGGGACGGTCCACCTACCGGGCGGCCACGTCCGATGTTGCGCTGGCGACGCCGCGGGTGGCGCGGCTCTCGCTCTCCGGAGGACAGGTCGGAGCCGCCGGCGTCGCGGTCGGCCCCGATACCGCGAGCATCGGGCCGATGGCGCTCGCCGACGTCGATGGCGACGGCGACCTCGACCTCTTCGTCGGGAGCCGGGTTACCCCCGGCGCGTACCCGGTTCCTCCCAGCTCCCATCTCTACCTGAGCCAGGATGGCGGATTCGCACTCGACTCCGCGAACGATCCGGTGTTCCGGCTTGTGGGGATGGTGTCGGCGGCGACCTTCACCGACCTCGATGCCGACGGCGATCCCGATCTTGCCCTCGCGGTGGACTGGGGTCCGGTCAAAGTGTTCCTCAACGAGCGGGGCCGTTTTTCGGAGGCGACCGAAGCCTGGGGACTGACCGCGCGTACCGGAGGATGGAAAGGCCTGACCGCGGGGGACTTCGACGGCGACGGCCGGATGGACCTGGTCGCGACCAACTGGGGCCGCAATGTCTCCTTCACCGCCGACTCGGCATCACCGCTCTATCTCTACGTCGGAAGCTTCGGCCGGGGCGGGACGGTGGATTTGATCGCCGGACGGCGCGATCCCCGGCTCGGGGCGATCGCGCCGATCGCGCCGCTGTCCCGGCTGGCCTGGGCGCTACCCGATCTGCGCCAGCGGGTGCCGACCTTCGCCGAGTACGCCGAGGCCTCGATGGACCGGGTGCTGGGTCCGGCATTCGGCTCCGCCATTCGGATCCAGTGCACCACCCTGGATCACGTGCTGCTCCGGAACCTGGGCGGCCGGTTCGAGCCGGTCCCGCTCCCGCAGGAGGCGCAGTACGCCCCGGCCTTCGCGGTGGTGGCGGCGGACTTCGACGGCGACGGAAGGGAAGACCTGTTCCTGGCCCAGAATTTTTCGCAGACCGACCTGACCACGCCGCCGTTCGATGCCGGGCGGGGGCTCCTCCTGCTGGGCGACGGGAAGGGTGGCTTTACCCCCCTGTCCGGCGACCGCTCCGGCATCGCGATCTACGGCGACCAGCGCGGCGCGGCCGCGACCGACTACGACGCCGACGGGCGGACCGACCTGGCGGTGGGCCAGAATGCGGCGGCGCTGGTGCTGCTCCGCAACGCCACCGGGACCCCGGGCCTCCGGGTTCGGCTGGTG
>DATCXX010000370.1:0-3876 GCA_036565615.1 Gemmatimonadales bacterium
GTTGGCCGGCAGCAGCGACGACCGGTCGCCGCCGCCCTCGGCCCCCGCATCGTCGTACACCGGAATGTCGGTCGGCTGAATCTCCTGATCGGGCTCGACCAGCACCGCGACGTGCTCGATCACGTTCTGGAGCTCGCGCACGTTGCCCCGCCAGGGGCGCGACCGCAGAAAGGCGATGCTCTCGTCGCTCAGCCTGGGCAGCCGGGCCGCCGCCCCCCGGTGCCGGGTCCAGTAATGGGTCAGGAAATGGTTGGTGAGCAGGGGAATGTCTTCCAGCCGCTTGCGCAGCGGCGGGAGGGCAATCGGCACCACCCGGAGCCGGTAGAACAGGTCGCCCCGCAGGATGCCGCTCTCCACCGCCTGCTGGGGATCGCGGTTGGTCGCCGAAATGAAGCGGACATCGACCTGCGCATCGGTGGACTCGGAGCCCACCCGGCGCACCACGCCGTCCTGAATGACCCGGAGCAGCTTGGCCTGGAGCGCCATGGGCATTTCGGTCAGCTCGTCGAGGAACAGGGTGCCGCCATTGGCCATTTCCAGGAGGCCGGGCTTGTCCCGGTCGGCCCCGGTGAAGGCGCCCTTGCGATGGCCGAACATTTCCGATTCGAGGAGGTGCTCCGGCAGCGCGGCGCAGTTGATCGCCACCAGGGCCTTCCGGCTGCGCCGGCTGTGCTGATGGATGAACTGGGCGATGACCTCCTTGCCGGTGCCGCTCTCCCCGCTGATGAAGACCGAGGCGTCGGTGGGGGCCACCTTGCGGGCCAGGTCCACCGCCTTGCGGAACAGCGGCGAGATGCCGATCAGGGCCACCGAATCGCTGTGACTGTGCTGGTCCAGCACCTGCTGGCGCAGCTCGCTGGCTTCGCGGTTCATCATCACCGCGTGCGAGGCGCGGCCGATCAGCACCTGGAGATGGGTGGCGCTGAACGGCTTGGGGAGATAGTCCCAGGCACCGGCCCGCAACGCCTCGATGCTCGAGGTCACGCTGGGATTGCCGGTCATCACGACCACGATGGTATCCCGGTGCTCCTCCAGCACCGCCCGCAGCAGCTCCAGTCCCGAGACCTGCGACATGTAGAGATCCACCAGCACGATGTCGAACTTGCGGCGCCGGACCAGGTCGCGGGCGTCTTCACCCCGGCCCGCCAGGGTCACCGAGAAGCCGTCCATCTGCAGGACGCTGGCGCAGCTCTCCCGCAGCGTCCGCTCGTCGTCCACCAGCAGGATCTTGATGCTGGCTTTGACTTCGGGAGGAATCGACAGCGGATCGCGGGTCCCCCCCGGCTCGGGGAAGGCCGCTGCGCCGTTCGGGATTGCGGTCGGTGGACTGCTCATGCCGGCCCTGCGCCGTTGAAGATGGTCCGCTGAAATCATGTTGCGATGGTGCATCCAGTGTGCTGCGAATTCTGTGCCCGACGTGCGTCAAAGCAACAGGAATCATGGCCTCGCCGCGACGATTGCTGCTATCATACGGCAATTGATGGATTTGTGCAACAGCAATCCCGCTCGAGTCCAACACCGAACCGCCCCAGCGAGCCCGGTCGCAACATGTGGTATCAGGCTTGCGACACCCGTCTCCTAACGTGAAGTTCAGTTGACTCGCTGACAGCCGAAAGAGTTCTCGAAATGCGCAACTCGATGGTTCCGGGTCAGGCCCCGCTCGCACCGGCGGAGATTTCCTCGTCGGGCCTTGAACCGTATGCCGAGCCGCCCTACCAGAACACCGGCTCGAACAACATCTCGAGGCTGATCTCGGCGCTGCGGCGGTTCCGCTGGGTGATCGCGGGGCTGACCCTGCTTGGGGTGGCGGGCGGAATCGTCGCCACCCGCTTCATTGAGCCGGAATACGAAGTCTCGGCGCGGGTCTGGATCGAAACCCCGAACAACAACCGGGTCGGCACCCCGATCCAGGGCGACGAGCTGCTGGCAGCCAAGGCGTGGATCGAGCTGCTCACCACCTTCAAGGTGCTGGATCCGGTGGTCCGGGAGCGGAAGCTCTTCGTGAATTTCGGCGATGCGGAGAACGCCGGGCTCTTCAAGACGTTCGAGCTCGCGGCCGACCGGCGCTGGATTCCCGGCAAGTTCGAGCTGGCGGTGGACAAGAACGGCAAGACGTACGAGCTCAAGCAGCGCAGCGGGTTGTATACCGAGAAGGGCGCCGTGGGAGACTCGATCGGCCGGCAGCTGGGGTTCAAGTGGGTCCCCGAGCTCGGGAAGGATCACTGGGGCCGGGACATCAGGTTCGAGGTCATTTCGCCCCGCGAGGCGTCGGTGGCGTTGACCAAGCGGCTGGTGCCGACCCTGCGGGAGCTCAACTTCCTGCACCTGACCCTGCGGGACAGCGACCCGGAAGCCGCCGCGCTCACCATGAACACCCTGATCCGCCAGTTTGTGGATGAGGCGGCGGCCCAGAAGCGATCCAAGCTCACCATGCTGGCCGAGATCCTCGACAGCCAGGTGGCCGACCAGGATCGCCGGCTCAAGGACGCCGAGCAGCGATTCGAATCCTTCCGGGTCGGGACGGTCACCATGCCCCGGGAAGATGTTCCGGTCGCATCGGGACTTTCCTTTACCCAGCCGACCGTCTACGGGAGCTACTTCGGGCAGCGCAATGCCCTCGATTCCCTCCGCCGGGACCGCAAGGAGATCGAGGACGTGCTCCGCCGCAGCAAGACCGGTGAAGTGGCGGTGGATGCGTTCAACACCATCACCTCGGTGCGGCAGGCGCCCGATCTGCAGCGAGTCCTGGGCGAGCTCTCGGCCATGGAGTCCGCCCTCCGGGATACGGTGGCCCTGTTCACCGACCAGTACCCCGGGACCATCCGGCTCAAGAACCGGATCGACTTGATGCGGACCCAGACCATTCCACTCTACGCCGAGGCGCTGATCCGGCAGCTGGAAAACCGGGAGCGCGAAGCGGAAGTCCGGATCGGAACCGCCTCCCGGGAGCTCCAGGCGATCCCGGTCCGGGCCCAGACCGAGGCCCGGCTGCGCCGCGAAGCCGACCAGGCCGCCGCGCTCTACGGGGCGCTCGAGACGAGCAGGCAACAGGCCAAGCTCGCCGAAGCGAGCGCCATCCCCGACGTGCGCATCATCGATGACGCCAAGCCGCCCACCAAGCCGATCCGGGGCGGGAACGTCACCATGATCCTGCTGGGGCTGCTGATCGGATTGGGCGCCGGCCTCGCGATCGCGATCCTGATCGACCGCTTCGATCCCCGGTTCCGCTATCCCGATCAGGTCTCCAAGGGACTGGGCCTGCCCATTCTGGGCACCATTCCCGAGATCAAGCGGGCCAAGGGGCAGAACGCCTCCCAGGACGAGGCGGCCCAGGTGGTCGAGGCGTTCCGCTCGATCCGGATGAGCCTGGCCCACAGCTTCGACCCCTCCGGGCCCATCGTGCTGACCATCTCGAGCCCCTCTCCGGGCGACGGCAAGTCGCTGATCGCCTCCAACCTCGCGCTGTCGTTTGCCGAGGCCGGCTACCGGACGGTGCTGCTGGATGGCGACATCCGCCGCGGTTCCCTGCACCACACCTTCGGTGTAGAGCGCCGGCCCGGACTGGTGGATCACCTGGCGGGAGACGCGAGCCTTGCCGCGATCCTCCGGCCGGCGACCCACGCCCTGCTCACCCTGATTCCCTGCGGCTCCCGCCGTCACCTGGGGCCGGAGCTGCTGGGCAGCGCGAGGATGCGGGAGCTCATGACCCACCTGAAGAGCACCTACCAGGTGGTGATCGTGGATACGCCTCCGCTGGGAGCCGGGATCGATCCTTTCGTGCTCGCGACTGCCACCGGCCACCTCGCGATCGTGCTCCGGGCCGGCGAGACCGACCGCCAGCTCGCCGAGGCCAAGCTCCAGATTCTCGACCGGCTG
>DATCXX010000400.1:0-3734 GCA_036565615.1 Gemmatimonadales bacterium
TTACCACTGCCGGCGCCGAGCTCACCCAGACCGGCCAGCCGGCCCTGACCTTCTCGCCCCCGCTACTGGACGACTCCGCCGGCCACCTGCGCTATCGCTCCGACCGGTTCCACCTGCTGCTGACCGCCATTCCGTGTACCGAAGACAGCACCGGGACCTTCGGGAGCATGCAGGCGGTGGTCACCGCGGACGGCAAGGTGCTCCGCGGCTGCGCCTCCCGCGGCGTGGCTCCCTAGTAGCCATCTTTGGACAACCGTTGACCGGGTTGGCCAGATTGTTACATTCGGGAACCGCCGATGACCGATTTTCTGTCCGTCAAGCAGCTCGCCGAGCACCTCCAGGTGTCCGACAAGACGATCTACCGGATGCTCTGGCGGGGGGATCTCCCGGGACGCCGGGTGGGGAGCCAGTGGCGGTTCTCCCGTTCTGAGGTCGATTTCTGGCTTGACCTGAGGCTGCCGCAGCTGGCACCGCCCGAATTGCGTGAAATGAGCCGGGCCGGAGGGGCAGGGCCCGGCCCGCTGGGCGCTGCGCTCGCCCCTCGCAACGCGCTGATTGCCCTGAGGTCGGAATCGCCCGCCGACCTGATCGGGGAACTCGTCGCCGCGGTGGATTTTCCCGAGCCGGTCGACCGGACCGCTCTGGTGGCGCGAATCACGGAGCGCGAACACGCTTCGTCCACCAGTACGGCGCAGGGCGTCGTCCTGCTGCACACCGCCCGCTGGGAAGCGCGCGTTCTTCAAAGCTCCAACCTCTTCGCGATCGGCCGGCTGCCGGCCCCGACAGACTTCGGATCGAAAGACGGAGATCCGGCGGACCTGCTGTTTCTCATTCTGGCCGCCGGCCCCCGCGATCACCTCGCGCTGCTGGCTGGCGCGGCCCGGATGAGCCGGTTGCCAGGCGTCCTCCCGGCCATCCGGGCAGCCCGGAGCGGCCCCGAGGTGGTGCACATCGTCCGGCGCGCCGAAGCCACCCTGATGCTCGAAAAAGAGGGCTAGGCGGCATGCAGCTGACCGTGCGGCAGGCCGCTACCTACTTCGGGGTCGGCGAGGACCAGGTCCGCCGCTGGATCGCAAACCGTGGCCTCCCGGTGCACCGCGCCAACGAACGGCTGCATCTCAACGCAATCGAGCTCTGGGAGTGGGCGGTCGAACGGGGGATTCCGGTGTCCCGGAGCCTGCTGGACGAGGCCCGGCGGGCCCCGGAGGATGTCCCCCCGCTGCTGACCCTGCTCGCCGAGGGCGGAATTCACCGGGATGTCGAGGGCGGCGACAAGGCTTCGGTGCTCGGGTCCATCGTCTCCCGGCTGCCGCTGCCCCAGGAGGTCGATCGCGACCACCTCCTTGCGGTGCTGGAGGCGCGGGAGGCGATGGGCTCGACCGGCATCGGCCAGGGCATCGCCATTCCTCACGTCCGCAACCCGATCCTGCTCCACGTGGACCATCCCCTGGTCGCGCTGTTCCTGCTCCGGCATCCGGTCGACTTCGATTCCATCGACTCCCAGCCGGTGCACGCCGTGTTCCTGGTGGTCAGCTCCAGCATTCCGGTGCACCTGCGGATCCTCGCCGAGCTCGGATTTGCCCTCCGCGATCCGGAGCTGCGGGAGCGGCTCCGCCGCAGGGCGTCCTCGGAGGAGATTCTGGCCCGGATCGGCGAGCTCGCCACCGCGACGACGGCCCAGTATCGCACCCAGACGCCGCGGTGAAAGCGACTCGATAGTGGCCCTGCTCGGCGCGGGAGTATTCCTGATCCTGGTGGGCGCCGTGATGGCGCTCATCCTGGGGAGGTATCCCCGGTTTGCCGATGTCACGTTCCGGTCGCTGGTGCTCGCCGGTTGCAGCCTTGCGGCCATCCCGGCGATCCGGGTGCTCCTGGGAGCCGCGGTGCCGGGCCGGTCATTCCCCACCACCTTGCCCGGCGGGCCGTGGCACTACGGGCTGGATGCGCTGGCGGCATGGTTCACCCTGCTGCTCTGCATCGTCGCCGCGGCCACGGTCAGCTACGGTGTCACCTACCTGGCACCCGAGCGTGGCCACCGCACCCTCGGCGCTCCCCACGCGATCTTTGCGCTGCTGGTCGCTGCGATGCTCGGCGTCTTCGCCGCCCGCGCGGTGGTGCCGTTTCTGCTGGCTTGGGAAGCGATGGCGGTGAGTGCCTACTTCCTGATCGTCTTCGACCACGATCGCCCGGGTGTTCGCCAGGCCGGCCTCGTGTACCTGGCGCTGACCCATGCGGGAACGCTCGCGCTGCTGGCGATGTTCCTCGCCTGGGGGCGCTCGGCGCCGGACCTTTCCTTCGCGCACCTGACGCCCGCGGCCGGCCATGCGATCGGGAGCGGGGTCCCGATCTTCCTGCTGGCCCTCTTCGGCTTCGGGGTGAAGGCCGGAATGTTCCCGTTTCATTTCTGGCTGCCGGCCGCCCATGCTGCCGCGCCATCGCACGTGTCGGCACTGCTCTCCGGGGTGATGATCAAGACCGGCCTCTACGGACTCTTCCGGGTGCTTTCACTGCTCGGGGCTCCGCCGCCCTGGTGGGCCTGGACTGTCCTGCTGCTCGGCCTGGCGTCGGCCGTGCTGGGTGTGCTGTGGGCGCTGACCGAGCAGGACCTCAAGCGGGCCCTGGCCTACAGCAGCGTGGACAACATCGGGATCATCCTGCTCGGACTGGGGCTGGGTTCGCTCGGGAGCGCTTACCACCAGCCGGTTCTCGCGGTCCTGGGGTTTGCCGGCGCACTGCTCCACACGCTCAACCACGCGCTGTTCAAGAGTCTGCTCTTTCTGGGTGCCGGGGCAGTGGTCCGCTCCACCGGCACTCGGGAGATCGACCGGCTGGGTGGGCTGGCGCGGGCGATGCCCCGAACCGCCAGCGCATTCCTGGTCGGCTCCATGGCAATCGTGGGCCTCCCGACGCTCAACGGCTTCATCGGCGAATGGACGCTGGTCCGCGGATTCCTGGCGGCCGGCGGAAGTACCGGGCCGCTCCGGCTCGCGGGGCTGGGAGCCGCCGCGATCGGATTGATCGGCGCGCTCACGCTCGCCTGCTTCGTTCGCCTAGGGACTGCCGTGTTCCTCGGAACATCGCGCGACGCCGGCGCCCGGCCGACCGAGGACGCCCCGGGCGGAATCGGGGCGGGGATCGCCCTGCTCGGCGCGGCCTGCGTGGGGATCGGACTGCTGCCGGTGGTCGCGATGACCCCGGCCCTGCGGGTGGCCGCGATGCTCTCCGCCTCCCCGGCCGCCGTGGTCCTGCGCCCCTTTGGCGGATTCACACCCTGGGCCGTGACCGTGCTGGTTCTTGGCCTCCTGTTGCTCTGTGGGATGGTCTGGTCGGTGCGTCATCGCGCCGGCCGGGGCGGAGTAGTCCGGTCGGGTGTCACCTGGGCGTGCGCCTACCCCGCAGCAACCAGCCGGATGCAGTACACCGCGGAGTCGTTCGGCGCTCCGCTGCGCCGGGCCTTCTCCTCTCCGGCATTGCCTCCGCCGGGGGCGCTCGGGGAACTGACCACCCCCGGCAGGGAGGACCTCGTGCTCAGCGGGATCGCCGGCCCGGCCTGGCAACGGATCCGACGACTGGGGGCCGAGCTGCGGCGGCTCCAGCAGGGCAGGGTCACCACCTATCTCCAGTACATCATCGGCACCGTGCTTTTGCTACTGGGCTACCTCTTCTTTGCCGGCAAGAGCTCCACGCCATGACACTGCTGGCCCTGGGACTTGCCCTGATCCTGCTCGCCGGAA
>DATCXX010000235.1:0-3187 GCA_036565615.1 Gemmatimonadales bacterium
GGCCGATCACGGTGCCGGTGGGCGCCCCGGCGCTGGGCCGGATCCTCAACGTGCTGGGCGAGCCGGTGGACGGCGGGGAGCCGATCCCCGCGGGCACCGAGCGGTGGGCCATCCACCGCGAGACCCCGAAGTTCGTGGACCTCGAGCCCAAGACCACGATTTTCGAGACCGGCATCAAGGTCATCGATCTGATCGCGCCGTTCGTGAAGGGCGGCAAGATCGGGCTCTTCGGCGGCGCCGGGGTCGGCAAGACCGTCGTCATCCAGGAGCTGATCAACAACGTGCAGAAGGGTCACGGCGGCCGCTCGGTCTTCTGCGGCGTGGGCGAGCGGACCCGCGAGGGCAACGACCTCTACCTGGAGTTCAAGGAAGCCGGCATTCTGGGCTCGGTGGCGCTGGTCTACGGTCAGATGAACGAGCCGCCCGGGGCCCGGCTCCGGGTCGGCCTCTCCGGCCTGACCATCGCGGAATATTTCCGCGATATCGAAGGCCAGGACGTGCTCCTGTTCATCGATAACATCTTCCGGTTCACCCAGGCCGGCTCCGAAGTGTCGGCCCTGCTGGGCCGGATGCCCAGCGCGGTCGGGTACCAGCCCACGCTGGGAACCGAGATGGGCGATCTCCAGGAACGGATCACCTCGACCAAGAAGGGCTCCATCACCTCGGTGCAGGCGATCTACGTCCCCGCCGACGATCTGACCGATCCGGCGCCGGCCACCGCGTTCGCCCACCTCGATGCCACGGTGGTGCTTTCCCGGGCCATCTCGGAGCTCGGGATCTACCCCGCGGTGGATCCGCTCGACAGCTCGAGCCGGATTCTCGATCCGCAGTTCGTGGGACAGCGGCACTACAACGTCGCGGTCGGGTTGCAGCGCACCCTGCAGCGCTACAAGGCGCTCCAGGACATCATCGCCATCCTGGGCATGGACGAGCTGTCCGAGGACGACAAGCTGATCGTGGCGCGGGCCCGCCGGCTCCAGCGGTTCCTCTCCCAGCCCTTCTTCGTGGCCGAGCAGTTCACCGGATTCAAGGGCAAGTACGTGAAGCTGGAGGACACCATCGCCAGCTTCGAGCGGGTCCTGTCGGGCGAGTTCGATCATCTGCCGGAGCAGGCCTTCTACATGCAGGGCGGGATCGACGACGTGATGGCCCGGGCCAAGGAGCTGGCGGCGTCATGATGCGGGTGCTGGTGATCAGTCCCGAGCGGGCCGTGTTCGACGGCCAGGCGGAGAGCGTGGTGGCTCCCGCCTACGACGGCGAGGTGGGTATTCTTCCCCGCCACGCACCGTTCATGACGCTGCTGGGGAGCGGGGTGCTCGCGATCCGGCATGGGGGCGCGATCAGCCGGTTTCGTGTGCAGGGGGGATTCCTGCAGGTCGTCTCCAACACCGTTCGCGTCGTCGCCGAAACCGTCCAAGGAGAATCCGATGCCGCGTAAGCTGCTCGCAGCGCTTTGCCTCGTGGTTACCGCCCCTCTCGCCGCCCAGTCCACCGGAACTCCCGTCTTCCACGCGCCCTACCGGGCGTTCGACCGGTACGAGATCGGGGCCAACGTTTCAGATGCGGGAAACATCGCTATCGAGGGCTTCTATGGCTTCAGCCACACCGGCGCCCGCTGGGACTTCGCGATCCGGGGCGGGGTGCAGGACAACGGCGACTGCGACGGCTGCAAGGCGGGGCTGCTGATCGGACTGGATGCCCGCTACCGGGTGATCGACCAGAGCGAGGATTTTCCGCTCGACGGTGCGCTGATCACCGGGGCGGGTGCGCATCTGGTGTCCGGGGGCTCCCGGCTCTTCATTCCGATCGGTCTCTCGCTGGGCCGCCGGGTGCAGTTCGAGAATTCCAATTCGAGTCTGGTGCCCTACGTGGAGCCGGTGATCCTCCCCACCTTCGGCGACGGGGACAGCGATGTCGCCGTGGCGCTGGGCCTCGGCGCCGACCTGCGGATCAACCGGCGCTTCGAGCTCCGGCTCGGCATCGGCATCGGGGACATCGAGAACTTCTCGGTCGGCTTCTCGTTCACGCGCTGATTCCCTCGGGGAGTCGCGCTCCGGAGACCCGCATGACACGATCCCCGCGCCTCCCGGCGCTCCTATTCCTCCTGGCCGCCGGTCAAGCCGGCGGCCTCGTCGCGCAGGTCGCCGGTCTTCCGGTGCGCAATGCCGGAGTCGGCACCGGGGTCGGGATCGCCGCCGACGCCGGCTTCCCGAGCGCCGCGGCGGGGAAGGGAGTTGCCTTCGGAGCCACCGGAGCGATCGGTCTTGGTCCGCTCGGGTTCACCGCGACGGTGGCGACATGGGATCCGAAAGGCGCCGCGGAACGGATCCATTCGGTCGGGGCCACCGGCAACCTCAAGATCATCGGTGGCCCGCTGATACCGCTCTCGGTGACCCTCCAAGGCGGCGCCGCGCGCTACACCGTGACGGCCACCACCATCGAGGGCGACGCACTCGATCTCGAGACCTGGCATTTCCCGGCGGGCATCGGCATCGCGCTCACCATTCCGAACCCGGTGTTCTCGATCAAGCCCTGGGTCGCCCCCCGGATGGACGTGCTGCGGGTGACCCAGTCGGATGGCGGCACCGCCGCCCAGGTCACCAACACCGAATCGGACTTCGCCATCAGCGGGGGGATAGACCTGGGATTCCTCAACGGGCTCACCATCCGCGCGATGTACGACCGGGTGTTCCGGGGCGAGGGCCTCAACCCGTCGGTGCTCAGCGTCGGGCTGGGCTTCAAGGTGGGGACGTGACCCGCTTCCGGCTCGGGCTTCTGGCGGTCCTGCTCGGCACCGGCGCCTGCACCCAGACCTTCGATGCGACCAGCCTCGGTGTTCCCGCCACGATGGCGGCGGCTCCCGGTGATACCACTCAGGGAACTCCGTTCCGCTCCACCGCGCACACGGTGCACGGGCTGTTCGGCCTGGTCACCGTGAGCCAGGCCAATCTTCGCAAGTCGCTGGCCCGTCAGCTGGTCGGCGGGGAAGGGATCTCGAATCTGAAGATCCGGACCAAGAGCGGCTGGCTGGACGTGCTGGTGACCGGACTCACCCTGGGGCTCATCGTGCCGAGAACCGTGGTGTACACCGGGGTGATCACCGGCCGCTGACGGTCTTCTGCATCAGCCGTTCAACGAGGCCGGCACTTCGCGCCGCAGCGCCGAGGCCGGCCTCGACGCATTCCAG
>DATCXX010000403.1:0-6065 GCA_036565615.1 Gemmatimonadales bacterium
CCTCACCCTTGCCTTCGTTCGGATCGGGCTCCGCTTCCTGACCCTGCAGGTCGAGATCGGCCCCCAGATTCTGCACCGCGAGCGCGACGGTGGCCCGGCGCACCTCCCGCGCCGCACCGAAGTCGAAGGCCGCGCCGTTGCCTCGGGCGCCGCCGACCCGCTCCTCGAGGTACTTGGCGCCGACGCCGAACCGGACGCCCTTGAACCGGAACGCGGCCGCGACCGTCGCCGCCATGCTCGCGGCGTTGACCGATCCCCGGAGGGTGAGCGAGCCGGGCGGGGTGAAGAAACTGGAGGCGTGATAATCGAGGTACTGCACCCCCGCGCCGATCCAGATCTTACCGAACGGGCCGACGGTCGAGAGCGTCCCCTGGGTGGCCGCATCGCCGAACCGCTGGACCGAGATCGTGGACCCCCGGAGCACTCCGATCTGGGCCGGGTTGTAGAAGAGCACCTCGGCGCCGCGGCCGGCTACCCAGGCGTCGCCCACCGCCAGGGCCCGGGTTCCTCCCGGCAGCCTGAGCACCAGGGGCGCGGATGGATCGGGTGGATCGGATTGGGCGGCCCCCGGGGTGGTGAGCACGGCGAGCAGCAGGACGGTCGCGAAGCGGCTCATGGGCTGGAGCGCCTTTCCGGGGCGAAAAAGGCCGGATCGAGGTTGGAGAGTCCGATGTCGGTCAACACCACGGTGCCGGCGCGGGTGCCGTCGAAGACCCAGCGGATCGACGCGAGCCGGGACGGATCGAATCCCGGAGCGGCGGCCCGGAAATCGGCGAGCGGCAGGGTGAAGGTCTGGGGGATCAGCTCCGACTGGCTGGCGAAACTCGTCTTGTCCCGACCCTTGCGCTTGAGCACGGTCACCTCGATCGGGCGGCGCACTACGCCGTAGCGGCTGAGCGGCAACCGCGCGGCGGTGCCCGCGGCATCCACCAGCTCGATGGAGAGCTCCAGGGGCAGGGAATCGGCCGCGGTCGGCTTCTTGGGCGGGGTCCGGGGCGGCTTGGGCGCCGGGGTCTTCCTGGTCGAGTCCTTCGCCGCCGTCTTGGTGGTGTCCTTCGCGGCGGCGCGGGGTCCCGGCGTGGCCGAGGTGGCCGCCAGGGAGAACACCAGCGCGGAACCGGGGCCGACCTGCCAGGCCGTGCGGATCGAATCGGTCACCGTCACCGAGTAGGACGCGGGCCGACCGGTCTTGGTGGTGTCGGTTCCGGCAATCCGGTTGTTCCAGCCCAGCCAGACCGCCGAATGGCCGGCGTTGGTGTTCTGCCAGCGGAGCGGCACCAGGCCTTCCTTCCAGGTGGCCAGGCTCTCCGCGGCGATGGTCACTCCCGGCACCGACCCGGTGACGACGTTGACGTCCTCGCCGTAGGCCGCGAGGGCGCGATAGCCGCTCTCCTGGAAGCGGGTGATGTACATGGTCCGGGGCAGCCAGGATCCGAGCCGGCGATGGTCCCGGAATGCCGGGAGATACTCCCGCTTGCCCTTGAGGGTCGCCTCGAGAAACGCACTCAGGTAGACCCGGGCCATCTGGCGCTGGTCTTCCTCGGGCACCAGCCCGCGGAGGTCGAGGTAGCGCGCGCTGGCGGGCCCGTTGTCCTTGTTGCCCCACACCGAGTTCCACTGCCCGTGATTGGCGCGGTACATCCACACCGCCGACTTGAACCAGGGGCGCCCGTCGGTGAAGCGGATCCGCTGGTACTGGCGCAGCCCCGAGAAGGCGGACACGTCGCCGTCGTGGGAGCCGTGGATCACCAGGTAATTGACGTTTTCCAGCGGAGTGGGCCGGTTGGCCGGCTCGTACTGCCCGTCGATCGGGGCGATGGCGACCAGGGCCTTGATGCCGTAATTGAAGTCGAACTTGATGGTCGCGTCGTCGGGGTAGTGAGACAGCCGGTTGAACGCCCCCGCCACCGCGACCGCCTCACCGCCGCGGGAGTGCCCCATCAGCCCGATGTTGGCCAGGTCCACTTTGTTGTGAAAGGGACCTCCCGCCGAGTCGTTGAACTGTTTCCAGGCCCGGATGTGCTGGAGCAGCATCCAGCCCCGCGCGTCGTTCTCTCCCCGGATGTTGCCGTTCAGGAAATTCTCGTCCACCGAGGCCAGGATGAAGCCCCGGCTGGCCAGCAGCTCGCCGAGATAGCCGTAGCCCGGGTCGGAGAAGTCCTTCATGTTGTGATTGCCGTGGACCACGAGCACCAGCGGGAACGGCCCGTTGCCCTCGGGATACCAGACCCGGCCGTTCACCGGGAGGGAATCGAACCCGAATCCCCAGTACGCCTTGCGTTCCTTGCCCAGCGCGGGGGTCGGAGCGGAGGCGAACTTGCTGCCGTCCACGATTCCGGTTTTGAGGGTCACCGAATCGCGAAAGGCCGCGCGATTCTTGTCCCGGCCGCTGCCGTAGTACAGGGTCCGCACCGGGAACGGTCCCCGCTCGGACGGGTTGGGCGCGGCCAGGGGAGGCCCGGCCAGGACGGTGGGCGAATCATCTCGCGCCAGCCGGAGCGGCTGGACGCAGCCGGCGGCGAGGACAAGGCAAAGGAGCACTGGCCTCTTGGGCATGGGGCCTCGGGATGCTGGATGCTGGTGCTGGTCGCTGGTTGCCTGATGCTAGACGCAGGTCGAGGGAAAATAGTTGCTGGGGGCCTGGTGGGCTGGACGGCTGGTTCCGAACCCCCAACCCCCAATCCCACCGCTCCGATAGATTTCCCTGCAATGAGCATCCTCAGCATCTCCGACCTTTCCGTCGAATTCGGCGCCACCACCCTGCTTCGCGACGTCACCTTCACGGTCGACTCGGGGGAGCGCTGGGGCATCGTGGGCCGCAACGGGGCCGGAAAGACCACCCTGTTCCGCCTGGTCGCGGGAACCATGGAGCCTTCCCGCGGCACCGTCGCCCGCCAGGCCGGGCTCCGGATCGCGATGCTGGATCAGTACCGCGATTTCGGCGATGCGGCGACCGTCTGGCAGGCCGCTGCGCAGGGCTATCGCGAGGTCATGGCCCTGGAAGCGTCGCTGCAGCGCCAGGGGGAGCGGCTGGCCGAGCTGGGCGATGCGGTCACCCCCGCGGACCTGGAACGCTACGGCCACGACCAGGAACGCTTCGCGCACCAGGGTGGCTACGAGTTCCACGCCCGGGTGGACAAGGTGCTGCAGGGACTGGGGTTTGAAGCCGGGGAAGCGAAGACCAGGCCGGTGAAGGAACTGAGCGGTGGGGAACGGGGAAGACTGGGGTTGGCCGCCCAGCTCGCCGCGCCGGCCGACCTGGTGTTGCTCGACGAGCCCACCAATCATCTCGATCTCGAGACCATCGACTGGCTCAAGCGCTATCTGGGCGAGTTCGGGGAGACCGTGATCGTGATCAGCCACGATCGCGCCTTCCTCGACGACACCGTGGACCACATCCTCCACCTCTCGTCGGCCACCGCCACCGCCTACCGGGGGGGCTACTCCGCCTTCGTCACCCAGCGAGCCGAGCGGGAGCTGGCCCAGGCCCGGGCCGTGGCGCAGCAGCGCCGGGTGATCGCCAAGGAGGAGGACTACATCCGCCGCAACATCGCGGGCCGGATGAGCGCCCAGGCCAAGGGGCGGCGGGCCAAGCTGGCGCGGCTGCCCCGGCTCTCGCCGCCCCCGGGAGAAGAGGCCGCCATGGCGCTCCGGCTCGAGACCGCCGAGCGGGGCGGCGACCAGGTCCTGGTGGCCGAGAAGCTGAGCGTATCGGTGGGATCGCGGGTGCTGGTGCGCGAGTTCTCCTCGGTGGCCCGCCGGGGCGACGTCATCGCCCTGGTGGGACCCAATGGCGCGGGGAAGACCACCCTGCTCGCGACCCTGCTGGGCGACCGGCCCCCGTCCGGCGGCACGGTGCGGCTGGGGAGCGCGGTCTCCTCCGAATGGTTTCGCCAGGACCTGGCCCAGGTGCCGGCGGGCCGCTCGCTCTATGACTGCATCGCCGACATCCGTCCCCAGTGGGGCCGGGGCCCGATTCAGAATCACCTGGGCTGTTTCGGATTCTCGGGAGACGACGTGCTCCGGAGCACTGCCGTGCTGTCCGGCGGCGAGCGGGCCCGCACCGCGCTTGCCCTGCTCACTCTCGGGAAGGCGAATCTGCTGGTGCTGGACGAGCCCACCAATCATCTCGACGTGGAGTCCATCGAAGCGCTGGAAGACGCGCTGGAGGATTACGACGGCACCGTCATCCTGGTGAGCCACGACCGGGCGTTCCTGCGGGAGCTCTCCACCCGGGTCTGGGCCTTCGACGGGAACCGCCTGGAGGATTACGGCGGGCCTTTCGTGGAGTGGGAGGTCCATGCGGCCGACCGGGCCCGCCGCCGGGCCGCCATCCGGCAGCGCGAGGAGGCGCTGGCCCGGCTCGCGGTGCGGGACGGCGCGCGGCGCCAGGCGGAACACAAGCGCGGGGACGAGCAGGCCCTCCGGGCGGCCCGCCGCGCGGCGGAGTCGAGCGAAGCCGAAGTCCACCGGCTGGAAGCCCGGATCGAGGAGCTGGAACTCGCTCTGGCGGATCCGCTGCGTTACGACGGAAGCGCCGAGGCGGCGCGGCGGGCCGGCGAGCTCGATCGCGAGCTCAAGGAGCAGCGCCGGGCGCTCGATCTCGCGCTCACCCGGTGGACCGAAGCGGTGGACGCGCTGGGCCAGCCGATTCGGTGACCGTCGCGGTGATCGGAGCCGGCGCCGCGGGCACCATGGCCGCGATCTTCGCCGCGCGCACCGGACGGGAAACGCTGCTGCTGGAATTCACCCGGGACGGGGGCCGGAAGATCCTGATCAGCGGCGGGGGACGCTGCAACGTGCTCCCGGCCCGAGTGGATGAGTCGCGCTTCGTCACCGCCTCGTCCCCGGCAACCCTCCGTAACATGCTCCGCTCCTGGCCGCTCGGCGAGCAGATCGCGTTCTTCGAGGGGGAGCTCGGGATCCCGCTGGCCGAAGAGACCGAATCGGCCAAGCTGTTTCCCCGATCCAACCGCGCCCGGGACGTGCGCGACGGGCTGCTGGCGGAGGCGGAGCGGAGCGGCGCCCGGTTCCTTCCCCGGTGCCGGGTGACCGGACTGGCTCCGGACGCGGGCCGCTGGCGGATCGAGCGGGAGGGCGCCCCGCCCCTCGTGGTGGACCGGGCGATCCTGGCCACCGGCGGCCGCTCGGTGCCCAATACCGGCAGCGACGGGGCCGGTCTGGCCATGCTGGAGCGGCTCGGTCACACCCTGCACCCCACCTATGCCGCGCTCACCCCGCTCACCGCCGAGCCGGCGCCGTTCGGCATCCTGTCCGGGGTGTCGCTCCGGGTCGGCATCACCGCGCGGTCGGCGGAGGAGACCGCCCGTGCCGAGGGTGGTTTCCTGTTCACCCACCACGGGTACAGCGGGCCCGCGGTGCTGGACGTGTCCCACGTGGCGGTTCGCTCCCCCGCGGCCAGGGTCACGGTGCGCTGGGGCGGGCTGGGCCGGGAGGGCTGGGAGCAAGTGCTCCGTCCGGAGGGAGCGCGTACCGTGGGAGGCGCAATCCGGGCCGAGCTGCCGGACCGGCTGGCGGGAATGCTGCTCGAGGAGGCGGGCGTGACTTCGGCCACCCCGCTGGCCCAGCTCCGGCGGGAGGACCGGCAACGGCTGATCGACACGCTGGCCGAGGGAGAGCTTCCCTGGACCGGCGATGAGGGGTACAAGAAGGCCGAGGTCACCGGCGGAGGCCTCGCGCTGTCCGAAGTGGACCCGCGCAGCATGGAGAGCCGGAGGCATCCCGGGCTCTTCGTCTGCGGAGAAGCGCTGGACGCGTTCGGGCCGATCGGCGGCTACAATTTCCTCTGGGCCTGGGCCACCGGGCGCGCTGCTGGACGGGGAGCGGGGAGCCGATAGCGGGGAGCGGGAGGCGGATAGCGGGGAGCGGGGGTTCCCTAACGGAAACCGTGACTCGGGCGTATTACTTCATTCGACAACGAGCCATCAGCCATCAGCCGTCAGCCTGCTGAAGGCTGAGGGCTGAAGGCTGCAGGCTCTTCAAAAGGAGGCAGGATGCTTCGCATTGCATTGGCTCTCACGGCAGCGGGGGTTCTCGCCTCTCCC
>DATCXX010000013.1:0-2517 GCA_036565615.1 Gemmatimonadales bacterium
TGGGAAAGCGGTCCGCCGGGTCGCGGGCAAGCGCCCGGTGCAGCGTCTCCCCGAGTGCCGCGGGGAGATCGGAATGCGAGTCCTGGAGCCGCGGCGCCGAGGAGGTGAACCGCTGGACCAGCACGGCTTCGGCGGTCGGGCCGTTCCAGGGGGGGTGCCCGGTCACCATCTCGTACACCACGCAGGCCAGGCTGTAGAGGTCGCTCCGGGCATCCACCGAGCTCTCTCCGAAGGCCTGCTCGGGGCTCATGTAGGTGGGGGTCCCGAGGCTGGTGCCGGTGCGGGTGAGCCGGGGATCGCCGCTGCTGCGCAGCGCGCGGGCGATCCCGAAGTCCGCCACGAACGCATGGCCGTCGGCGAGGAGGATGTTCTCCGGCTTGATGTCGCGGTGGATGATCTGGCGCTGGTGGGCATAGCCGAGCGCGTCGGCGACCTCCCGGGTGATCAGGAGCGCATCCCGTACCGGAAGCGGGCCCTCGCGCTCGAGCCGCTGCCGGAGCGACTCGCCCGACACGAAAGGCATGACGTAGTAGAGCAGCTCGCCGGCTTCGCCCGAATCGTGGAGCGGGAGGATATGGGGGTGGGCGAGCCCCGCGGTGGTGCGGATCTCGTTGAGGAATCGCGCGGCGCCCAGCGCCCGGGCAATCTCGGGCCGGAGGACCTTGATCGCGACCGATCGCTCGTGCTTGAGGTCGTCGGCAAGGTACACCACGGCCATGCCGCCCTGCCCCAGCTCGCGCTGGATGCGGTAGCGGTCACCCAGGGCGGCGGTGAGCTGCTCGACGAACATTCCTGAAGTTACTTCGGGGGGTCACGCCGAAGGGAATGTTCGAGGACAGCGCGTCCGCGCCCAGGACAGCGGTGCTTCCCGACCGTAGCAAGTTGAAACTCCGGGGTCCGTCTCAGCGTAAGCATTGAAACCATAGACCCTTACGCCTTCTGGCCCCTGTGAGCGGCAGCAGACGACTCGATCTGGACGGCCTCCGGGGCCTCGCGGTTCTCCTCGTGGTCGGCTTCCACGCGGGGATCCCGGCGCTCCGCGGGGCGTTCGTGGCGGTGGACGTCTTCTTCGTCCTCTCGGGGTTCTTCCTCGCCACCACCCTGACCCGGCGGCTCGCAACCGGGGAGGACCTTCGTCCCGCCGAGGTGGTGGCCGGGCGGGTCTGGCGACTGTTGCCGGCCCTGGTGCTGGTGCTGCTGGGGACGCTGGCCACGACGCTTCTGTATGCGCCGATCGACCGGGCGGCCGTGGCAGAGCGGGTGGTTCCCGTGTCGGCCTTTGCCGGCAACCTGGCCTTCGCCGCGGACGGGGTGAACTACTTCCAGGCCGGCCTGAACCCGCTTCTGCATACCTGGACCCTCGGGGTCGAACTCCAGCTCGCCCTGCTCTTTCCATTGCTGGTCATGCTGTTCGCGGCGTGGGGCGAGCGGATTGCGGGAGCCGAGACCGGCGCCGAGCGCCGCTGGATCGTTCAGCGTACCGTGCTGCTCGGCGTCGCCGTAGCTGGGGCGATGTCGTTTGCGCTTTCGATAGCGATCAACGAGACCACCCCGATGTGGGCCTACTTCGGCCCCCACACCCGGCTCTGGTCGTTCTGCGCCGGCGCGCTGATGGCCTTTCTCACCGGCGGCGGGCAGAGCGCCGTGGGGGCCTCGGCGCGGCGCATCGGCCTTGTCCAGCTCGCCGGGCTCGGCCTCCTGCTGCTGCCTTCGCTGCTCTACGAGAGCACGCTGGCGTATCCGGGGGTGATGGCCCTGGCACCGGTCGGCGGCACCCTCTGCCTGCTCGCGACCGGCAGCCAGTCCACCGCGGCGCTTCCGGGACGACTGCTCGCCTCCGGGCCGCTGGTTGGGCTGGGCCGGCTCTCCTACGCCTGGTATCTCTGGCACTTGCCGCTGATGGTGCTGGGCGGGGTTCTGGTGCCGGGAATCGGGCCGGGAGGCCGGCTGGCGTGGGGATTCGCCGGGCTGGGCGCGGCGTGGATGACCCATCGGATCCTCGGACGGCTGGCCCCGCTCAACCCCCAACCCCCATATCGCCCCCTGCTTGCCGCCGCAGGAGTGTGCGCGGCCCTCGCGCTCCTCGGGCTCGGGGCCGCGTGGGGCAGCGCCCGCTACGTGGAGCACAGTGTGCATCGCCGTTACGCGGCCGCGCGCAACGACCATATGGGGCACGATTGCTGGGGCCGCTCGCCGCAAACGGCACGGGCGGGCTGCGCCTTTGGCGACGCCGGCTCCGCGACCACCATTGCCCTGCTGGGCGACTCGCATGCTTCGCACTGGCTGGGAGGGCTGGACCGGGCCGGGCAGGAGCTCGGCTGGCGGATCGAGCCCTACGTAATGGGAGCCTGCCCGGTGGCTGACCTGCGCGGGCTGATCGCCGGGGCGGCGGCGCGGATGTATCGCGGCTGCGCCGGCTTTCAGGAGGCGGTCATGCGGCGACTGGCGGCCGAGCGGCCCAGGGCCGTGATCCTGTCGAACGCCGACTACTACATGGAAGGCGACGACGTCGAGCCC
>DATCXX010000047.1:0-10181 GCA_036565615.1 Gemmatimonadales bacterium
CTCCGGCAGAGCCCCCGGCCGGCCTGCCGGCGGAGTACCGGAATCACTTGGGCCGGGTCACCGCCGAAACCACCCTCCCCCGGATCAGGGAATTCATCGAAAACGGCGGCACCGTCATCGCGATCGGGAGCTCGGCCAGCAACCTCGCCGCCGGGCTCAAGCTTCCGGTCGAGAACCACCTCACCGAGAACGGCACCCCCCTCCCCCGTACCAAGTTCTACGTTCCCGGGTCGGTGCTCCGGGTCCGGGTGGATCTCTCCCATCCGGTTGCCGCCGGGATGGAGGAGCACACCGACGTCTTCTTCGACGACAGTCCCGTCTTCAGGCTCGGTCCCGATGCCGCCGCCGCCGGGCTCAAGCCGATCGCCTGGTATGACAGCAAGGAGCCGCTCCGGAGCGGCTGGGCCTGGGGACAGTCCTATCTGGAGAACGGGGTTGCCGCGCTGGAGGCCCGGGTGGGGAAGGGGCGGGTACTGCTCTTCGGACCGGAGATCCTGCAGCGGGCCCAGCCCCACGGGACGTTCAAGTTCTTGTTCAATGGGATCTATGCCAGCGTGATGCCGTAGGAGCTGGGATTGGGGATTGGGGGTTGGGGAACCACCCCGGCAGCGTCTAACCCCAATCCCCAACTCCCAATCCCCAACCCCTGCCGCCGAGCAACGTTTTCAAGCCATAGAGTGTCTATGTCCTGGGCCGGGTAAGTCCCTTGCCGGCCACGACCCGAACACTCGAGGCACCCATGCGTGAATGGCTCGCCCGGCTCCGCGACTGGCTCCGCCGGGATCAGCTTGATGCCGAGCTGACCGAGGAGCTCCGCTTCCACCGTGAGCTGCTTGCCCGGGACGCCGCCGTGGGGGTCACTCCGGAAGAAGCAGCCCGGCAGGCCCGCCGGCGGCTGGGCAATCCGCTCCGGATCCGGGAAGAGTCCCGGGAGCGCTGGTCGTGGCCGTGGCTCGACTCCTTCTTCCAGGATCTGCGCTACGCCTTCCGGGGGCTCCGCCGCTCGCCCGGCTTCACGGCCACGGTCATCCTGACCCTGGGCCTCGGCATCGGAGCCAACGCGGCGATGTTCGGCGTGATCGACCGGCTGATGTTTCGGCCCTTTCCCTACCTGCGGGACCCGGCCAGCGTCCACCGCGTCTACCTCCAGACCACGTCCCGGGGGCGGGTCTTCACCAACGTCACCATCCCCTACACTCGCTATCTCGATCTGAAGCGGGCGACCAGCTCGTTCGCGGAGTACGCCGCATTCTCCGAACGAACCCTCGCGGTCGGATCGGGTGAGGCCAGCCGTGAGCAGCGGATCGCGGCAGTCAGCGCGTCGTTCTTTGGGTTTTTCGATGCCCGGCCGGTCCTGGGCCGGTTCTTCGGCGCCGGAGAAGATTCGATTCCCCGGGGGGCCGCGGTGGTGGTGCTCAGCCATGCTTTCTGGAAGACCGAGTTTGGCGCGACGCCGGTGCTGGGGCGAACGCTCCAGATCGGAACCCTCGGCTACACCATCATCGGAGTCGCGCCCAGGGACTTCGTCGGAGTCGCGGAGAACCCCTCTCCGGTGGCCTTCATCCCCATCACCACGGTGGCGGCGAACGAAGGCCGCTGGGATCTCAACACCTACTTCACCCGGTACAACTGGGATTTCACCAGCGTGATGGTGCGCCGCAAGCCCGGCGTTACCGAAGCCGCCGCCTCCGCCGACCTGAGCCACGCCTTCGCGAAGAGCCGGGACGCCCAGCGGGAAATCACCCCTTCGGTCGTCTCGGCCGCCGTGGCTCGGCCCCGGGGAATCGCCGGCCCGCTCAAGACCGCCGCGGGTCCGGATGCGGGACTCGAAGCAAAGACCCTGCTCTGGATAACCGGCGTCGCGGTCATCGTGCTGCTGATCGCCTGCGCCAACGTGACCAATCTGATGCTGGCCCGGATTCTCCGCCGCCGGCGGGAAGTCGCCATGCGCCTTGCCCTCGGCGTGAGCCGGGCCCGCCTGGTGCGGCAGCTGCTCACCGAAAGTCTCCTCCTGGCGCTGCTCGGGTGTGGCGCGGGCCTCGCCATCGCGCAGTGGGGCGGCGCGGCGCTCCGGCTCCTGGTCATGCCCGGGGAAGCGGCCGGCGGGGTGTTCACTGATTGGCGGACTCTGGCGGTCGCCGCCGCCTTCGCGGTCGCCGCCGGCATGGTCATCACGATCGGACCGGCGCTCCTCGCGATGCGGGGTGATCTGGCCGCGGCCCTCCGGGCCGGCGCCCGGGAAGGCACCTACCAGCGTTCCCCGCTCCGTTCGGCGCTGCTGATCGCCCAGGGCGCGCTCTCGGTCATTCTGCTCATCGGGGCCGGACTCTTCGTCCGGAGCCTCGACAATGCTCGCTCGATACCCCTCGGGTATGACGCGGAGCCGGTTCTGATGGCGCGTCCCAATCTGCGGGGCATGGAGATGGACAGCGTGACGACGGTACAGTACCACCAGCGTCTGCTGGAAACGGCGAAGGCGATTCCCGGAGTGGAGAGCGCCGCCCGGGTCAACACCCGTCCCTTTTCCACCAATATGGAGCTCCTGTATATCGATGGGATTGATTCGGTTCAGAAGCTGGGTCGTTTCGTCATCCAGTTCGCGACACCGGAGTATTTCGGGGTGATGAGCACCCGGGTGGTTCGGGGCCGCCCCTTCACCGGGGCGGACGGCGACCGGGCGCCGAGGGTGACGGTGGTGAGCGAGTCCATGGCGCGCGCGCTCTGGCCCGGCGCCGACCCGATCGGCCGCTGCATCCGGATCAGCGCCGACACGATGCCCTGTACCACGGTGATCGGGATCGCTGAGGATGCGGCATACAACAATCTGACCGAGGAGAAACGGCTCACCCATTACCTGCCGCTCGCCCAATCCCTGTACCCGGGCAGCGGAAACACCCTGTTGCTGCGCATGACGGGGCGGGATCCGTCCTCAAGGGTCGAGACGGTTCGTCGCGCGCTGCAGCGGGTGATGCCGGGCCAGGGCTACGTCACCGTCCGGCCGCTCGAGGAGTTCGTCGACGCGCAGCGCCGGTCCTGGACGCTGGGTGCCACCATGTTCGTGGCGTTCGGGGTCCTGGCGCTCGTGGTGGCCGCGGTGGGGCTATACGGGGTCATTGCCTACAACGTCGCGCAACGGATGCACGAGCTGGGTGTGCGAATCGCGCTGGGCGCGCAGTCCCGCGATGTGGTGAGGCTGGTGACCGGGCAGGGGATATGGTTCGCGGGGGCGGGGGTTGCGATCGGGCTGGTCGGAGCCTTCCTGTGCGCCCGCTGGATTCAGCCGCTCCTGTTCCAGCAGTCGGCCCGGGACCCCGCAACCTATGCGGTGGTGGGGGCGCTCCTCGTCGTGGTTTCTCTGGCGGCCAGCGCGGCGCCGGCGTTCCGGGCCACCCGCGCCGATCCGAATAGCGCATTGCGCAGCGACTAGCCCGGGTTCCGGCACACCATGAGTTCAGTGCTCGGACTCTCTTTCATCGCCCGGACCAGCGCCCGCTCCAGCGGGTAGAGCAGGGCGCCCACCGCCCAGCCGATGGGCTCGGCCATCGTGGCGGGGGCGACCATCGCCGTCCATCCCCAGCGGGCCAGCCTTGAGGTGGTGTCGGCCGGATAATTCATCAGCACGAACATGGGAACCCGATCGATGATCTCGAAGCCAGCGGCCTCGACCGCGTGGGTGCTTTCCGCGAGCGACCGGCTCACCTGGTGGGCCACCCGCTCGGTGGGATGGCGGAGGAAGTTGTCCGACCAGAGAAACCACCCTCCGGGCCGCAGCAGCGCCGCGATGTTCTGGAACGCGCGGGCATAGGCCGCGTCGTCCACGATGTGGAACAGCACATCGAACGCCGAGACGGCGTCGAACGATCCCGGCGGCAGCAGCACCTCGCCGAGTGGTCGCCCCCCGAGCGGTCCCCCGATGTCGGCCTGCACGAAGTTGACGGCGGGAAAGCAGCGGGAGAGCTCCCGGACGGCCACCTCGGTGAGATCGAGCCCGGTGACCGCGGCCCCCATCCGGAGCCAACGGTCGACATAGAACCCGGTCCCGGCTCCTACATCGAGCACCCGCCATCCTCTTCGCTCTTCGCTCTTCGCTATTCGCTCGACTACCCGATCAAACACCTCTCCCCGCACCCGGTACATCCACTCGTTGTAGCGCCGCCCCAGCCGCAAATAGCCGACTCCCGCGAGCGAGTAGTGCTCCCGGAGCCGGTCTTCCCAATAGCGCTTGTTGTCGAAGGGAGTGCCCGGCAGGCTCACCCCATCGCCTCGCGGATTTCGCTGGCGGCGGCGGTGAGGTTTTCCACGTCTCGCGAGATGGCCCGGGCCTGCTGGGTGGCGCTGGTGACGTCGTTGAGCGCGCCGATGCCTCCGGTCCGGAGCTTGATCAGATCGAGCCGGAGATTTCGCATCGCCAGCTCGCTGGACTCGAACCGCTGCACGAACGCTTCCCGCCGGGCCGCCAGATCGGTCGCGGTCCTTACCTGCCGCTCCAGAATGGCGATCTGCCGGTTGCGTTCCTCGCTGTCGGGGCGCAGCGCCAGCGCGTCGAGCTGCATCCGGATCCGCTCGTGACTGGTGGCCCCGAAGCTCTGGTCCATCTCGTTGAGGGTCCGCGCCAGGTCGGCCGCCCGCTCGTACAGGGCCTCGGCGGTCTCGGTGACCTCGGGGAGCTGTTTCCGGTCGGCGTCGGGAAGCTGCTGCATCATCCGGAGGATGTTCTTCCGGTCGTCATGCACGTGGTTCATCCGGTCGAAATACAGTCCGTATTCCGACGCCTTGGGCGGGGCGATCGACTTGCGTCCCTTGGCGCCGGGCAGTCCGACGGCATCGGCGGCCGGGGGCGGATTCAGCACGTCGCGCCAGCTGTATCCCGCCTGCCAGAGCTGCGAATAGCTCTTGAGCAGCGGAAAGCCGAATCCCGCGGCCACGAACAGGAACCAGGGCCCGTCGGTGATGCCGGTGGCGAGATTGAGCAGGAAGCACCCGCCGGTCGCGGCGGCCCACTTGGCGAACTGGGCGCGCACCTTCTGCACCATCGGCGGTTCGCCGGTATCGTGCACCGGCAGGTCGGCGCCGTCGCCGGTGCGGATCCACTCGCCCCGCTCGTTCCGGACGTACTGTCCCCCGGCGATCCCGCTCTTCCGTCCTCCCGCCGCGAGGGGCCGGGGACTCCGGGGAGCGAGCGGAGCCCCGCCGGCGCGGGGACGCTCGGCGGGCGATTGCGGCCTCGGCCGGGTTCCGGTCGTGCTCTTGCGGGGCGCGGCGCGCACCTGGGTCTGGGTGGGCCGGTAGCCGCTGACCGTGCGGCTCTCCAGCGCCCGCCGCAGCGCATCCGCGGTGGGCCAGCGACTTTCGGGATCCTTCTCCAGGCAGCGGGCGATGGCCAGGGAGAGATCCTCCGGCACCCCGGCCATGGTCTCGTGCAGGATCGGCGCCGGTTCGGTGATCTGCTTCATCAGGATCCCGGCCACCGTGGGCGCGTTGAACGGCAGCAGCCCGCTGGTCATCTGGTAGGCGACCACGCCCAGCGAGTACAGGTCGGAGCGCCCGTCGATCTCCCGCTCGCCGGCGGCCTGCTCCGGGCTCATGTACTGCGGAGTGCCGATCGCGACGCCCACCCCGGTGAGGGTGGCCGCCGAGACGCTGGAGACCGCCTTGGCGATCCCGAAGTCGGTCACCATCACCCGTCCCCGGGTTCCCTCCAGCAGGATGTTGTCGGGCTTGATGTCGCGGTGGATGACCGAGAGCGCATGGGCCGCCGAGAGCGCGTCCGCGGTTTCCTTCATGATCCGGCGGACTTCGTCGGGGGGCAACTTCCCCCGGCGCTTGAGCCGGCCCCCCAGGGACTCTCCCTCGACCAGTCCCATGATGAAGTAGACCACCCCCGCGCCTTCGCCGACGTCGTGGATCGGGACGATATGGGGATGGGACAGCCGGGCCGCGGTCTGCGCTTCGCGGGTAAACCGCTCCCGGATTTCCTTCTGGAAGGCGAGCTCCGGCGGAAGCACCTTCACCGCAACCCGGCGGTGGAGCCGCTCATCCCGCGCGCGATAGACGACGCCCATTCCACCGCGGCCGATTTCGCCTTCGATGGTATAGACGTCGCCCAGCGCCTCCTTGAGCCGATGCGCGAGCGGGCGCTCATTGTAGTCGTTTGGACCGGTCATCCGACCATGGATTCCTGATTCCCGCCTCAGAAACGACGTTCGTACAACAGCTTACCAATTTGCTGGATAATCGTCGCCGGGGCAACCGGGAAGCCGGCCCAGGGGCTCCTACGATGCCGGTGCATCCCGGAGTTTCAGCTTCTGAAACATCGGCGCCGCAAACGCTGCCAATCAGTCTCACCGAGCCGTTTTGGCACGCCGCGGGTGTTCCGGCTTGGCGCTCACCGTTCACCGCTCACGGCCGTAAGTCCATTCTCGGCACTCTGATACGTCCCCAATGGGGCAGATGGCATATGCGATGCACCTTCGGTGCCGATCACCCTGCTCCGGCCTCACCATTCTGGCGCGGCCCTGGGGCAGTGAGACGAAATGAGGAATACGATGAGTGAACGACTGACTCTGCCAGTGCTTCCGTTACGCGACGTGGTGCTGTTCCCGGGGGTCACGACCTCCATCGGCGCCGGACGTCCCGGAACGGTGCGCGCCATCGAAGCCGCCCTCGCCACCCCCGACCACCTGGTGTTCGCGGTGTGTCAGCGGGAGAACACCGAATCGGTGTCTTCCGAGGGGCTCTACATGATCGGCACCATCGCCAAGGTCGGCCAGCTACAGCGCGGCCTGGCGGGAATGCAGCTCCTGCTCCATGGCGAGCGGCGGGGCATCGTCATGCACGTGGCCGAGAAGAACGGCTACCTGGAGGCGATCGTGCGCGAGGCGGAGGAGATGCCCCCGCTCAACACCGAAGACCCGGCCTTCGTCGGGTTGTACCGTGAGGTCCGGCAGCGCGCCGCGGAGCTGGGGCAGAAGTCGGGGCTCCCCGAAGAGGTGGTCCAGCAGGTGCTCAACGGCGTGAACGAGCCGGGCCGGTTTGCCGACCTGGTGGCCGGCTACATCGACATCGGTCACCAGCAGCGGCAGGCGCTGCTGGAAACCCTGTCGGTCGAAGAGCGGCTGCGCCGCGTCCTGGTCCACGTCCAGCGGCAGATTTCGGTGCTCGAAGCCCAGGAAGACATCAAGTCGCAGGTCCAGGAAGAGCTGGGCGAGCGGCAGCGGGAGATGTTCCTGCGGGAGCAGATGAAGCAGATCCGCAAGGAGCTGGGCGAAGAGGACGAGGCCGACGAGCTGGAAGAGCTCCGGGAGAAGCTGGAAGGGCTGGAGCTCCCGCCCGAGGCGCGCAAGGAAGTGGACCGGGAGCTGGCCCGGCTGGCGCGGATCGGCCGGGAGTCCATGGAGACCCAGGTGGTCCGCAATTACCTCGAGACCATCGCCGAGCTCCCCTGGAGCGCCCGCAGCGAGGAACATCTCGACCTCAAGGAAGCCGCCGGGATCCTGGAGGCGGACCACTATGCGCTGGGAGACGTGAAGGACCGGATTCTCGAGTTCCTGGCCGTGCGACAGCTCAAATCGGTTGCTGGACGGGAGGACGGCCAGAAAGTGCAGGATGCTGGACGGCTCGACGGCTCGGCGGCTGGCGAACTGCCTTCCACTGAGCCCACGACGCCTGAACCAGCCGTCCAGCCGTCCAGTAACCCGCCGTCCAAAGAGGATGCCAAAGCAGCTAAGGGCCCCATTCTCCTCTTCGTCGGCCCTCCGGGCGTGGGCAAGACCAGCGTGGCCAAGTCGATCGCCCGGGCCATGGGGCGCAAGTACGTCCGCATCTCCCTGGGCGGCACCCGGGACGAAGCCGACATCCGGGGCCATCGCCGCACCTATGTGGGCGCCATGCCGGGCCGGATCATCCAGGGGATGAAGCAGGCCGGAACCAAGAACCCGGTCTTCCTGCTCGACGAAGTGGACAAGCTGGGCGTCTCGTTCCAGGGTGATCCGGCGGCGGCGCTGCTCGAAGTCCTCGACCCGGCCCAGAACGACAGCTTCACCGACCATTACCTCGGGGTGCCGTTCGACCTGAGCGAGGTGCTCTTCATCGCGACCGCGAACTTCATCCAGAACATTCCCGGGCCGCTGCTCGACCGGATGGAAGTGGTGGAGTTCTCCGGGTATGTGGACGAGGAGAAGCTGGAGATCGCGCGGCGCTACCTGATTCCCCGTCAGCTCGAGGAGAACGGGCTCACCGGCCGGAAAGTCACCCTGGCCGACGACGCCCTGCTGGAAATCATCAACGGCTACACCCGGGAATCGGGGGTGCGGCAGCTGGAGCGGGAGATCGGCAAGGTGGCCCGCAAGCTGGCCCGCAAGATCGCCGACCAGGGAAGTCCCGAGGTCGCGGTCAATGCGACCATGATCGACGATCTCCTGGGCCGGCCCAAGGTGCATCCGGAGAAGGCGGCCGGCGACGATGCCATCGGCGTGGCCACCGGCATGTACTACACCCCGGTGGGCGGCGACATCATGTTCGTCGAAGCCTCAACCATGCGCGGCAAGGGCGAGCTGGTGCTGACCGGTCAGCTCGGCGATGTCATGAAGGAAAGCGCCCGGGCGGCCTGGACCTATGCCCGCTCGCACGCGGCAGCGCTGCGAATTCCGGACGAGATGTTCGACCGGGACATCCACATCCACGTTCCCGCCGGCGCGATTCCGAAGGACGGCCCCTCCGCCGGCGTCACGATGGCGACGGCGCTGATCTCGGCCCTCTCCGGGCGTCCGGCCCGGCACGACATCGCGATGACCGGGGAGATCACCCTGCGGGGCCGGGTCATGCCGATCGGCGGACTCAAGGAAAAAATCCTCGGCGCGGTCCGGGCCGGGATCACCCGGATCGTCATCCCCAAGGAAAACGAGCCGGATCTCGAGGATCTTCCGGGAGCGATCAAGGGGCAGATCGAGGCGTTTCCGGTGCAGGAGCTGGGCGAGGTGCTGGCGCTCACCCTGCGCGGGGCCTCGTTCCGGGAAGGCCGACTGCTGTTCGGGAACGAAAGCCCCCGGGACGTGCAGCCGCTGTCGAGCGGATTTAGGCACTAGGCGGAAGGTGGCAAGGGGGCAAAGTGGCAAGGTGACTCACCGTGCCTCCTTGCCTCCTTGCCTCCTTGCCTCCTTGCCTCATCCACTCACCGTCACCCGGTCTCTCCCCGTTTCCTTGGCATGCCGCAGGGCCCGCTCCGCCGCCAGCAGCAGCTCCAGCATTCCCACCGCATGATCGGGATATCCTGCCACTCCGCCTGAGAGGCGGATCGGGATGGGAAAGCCCTCGATCAGCGGGGGCGCGGAGTTGACCGCTGCCCGGATCTGTTCCGCCACCAGCGCGGCGTCGGCGGGACCGCAGTGGCGGAACAGCACCCCGAACTCCTCGCCTCCCATGCGGACCGCCAGGTCACTGGCCCGGACCCGCTCCCGGATCATCCGGGCCACGTGGGCCAGGATCTGATCGCCGGTCTGATGCCCGAGCTGCTCGTTCACCCGGCGGAAGTGGTCCACATCGAGCAGCAGGAAAGCGATCCGCTCTCCCTCCCGCCGGGCGTAGGCCAGCACCGACTCCAGCTCGTCGAGCAGGGTTCCCACCGTGAGGAACCCGCTCAGGGGATCGCGGCGAATCGCCTCGTCCAGCCGGCGGGCCCGCACCGCGCGGTGCAGAACGCTGGTGACCACCCGGTGCTGATCCAGCGGGCGCACCATCAGCTCGTCCACTCCCGCCTCGAGCGCCTGGTCCCGGTACTGATCCCCGGGCTGGGGGACGATGGCGAGAATCGGGGTCAGCGCCAGCCGCTGGGTCCGGCGAATCAGCCGGACCAGCCCGGCGCCTTTGCGGTCGGGCAGATCCCAATCCAGCAGAATCAGATCGGGCAGCTCATGGCGGAGCGCCTCTTCGGCAGCCCCCGCGGACCTCACCAGCGTGACCCGAAGACCGGCCCCCTCCAGCCAGGCGGCCAGGGGGGAGCACCCTTCCTCCTCGCTCTGCACCAGCAGGACCGAAGCGGGGGATGCCGCCGCCCGGGCGGTGGCGCGGGCCCAGCGGGAAATCTCCGCATCGGCCCGCGCCGGGCTCACCAGGAGATCGAGCCGGGCAAACGGCTCAGCCAGGAGATCGATGCCGCGGCTCTCAGCCACCAGCGCCACGGTCAC
>DATCXX010000091.1:0-5075 GCA_036565615.1 Gemmatimonadales bacterium
CGGCTTGGGGAAGCGCTCCAGCCGGCCAATCATTTCCTGTCCCGCCCGGGCCATCGCGGCGCCGGCTTCCGCCGAGCCGATCCGGGTGAACTCCTGGATATCCGCACCGGCCACGAAGTTCTCGGCTTTGCCCGAGATGAGCACCACCGCGCGCGCGCCGGCATCGTCCGCGATCTGACGCAGCAGCGCCTCGAGCTCCTCGATGATCGGGGTGCCGAGCATGTTGACCGACTCGCCCGGCACATCGAGGGTGAGGACGGCGATACCGTCCGTCTGCGAGAGCGAGAAGGCAGTCATAGTCTCCGAGGGGTGAGAGGTCAGGGGTCAGGGGTCAGGGAACCGCCCCAACACCCCTGATCTCTGACCTCTGACCTCTTCAGTTAAGCCTCTCCAGCACCATCGCCAGCCCCATCCCGCCCTGGGCGCAGATGGAGATCAGTCCGAACTGCACGTCGCGCCGCTGCATCTCATTGGCCAGCGTGGTCACCAGCCGGGCGCCGGTGGCTCCGAAGGGGTGGCCGATGGCGATGGAGCCGCCCATCACGTTGGTGCGGGACCAGTCCACTTCGCCCACCGGCGCGGACCGGCCCAGTTTCTCGGCCCAGGCCCGGGAACCCCAGGCCTGCACGTTGGAGAGCACCTGGGCGGCGAAGGCCTCGTGGATTTCCACCAGCCCCAGATCCTTCCAGGTGATGCCCGCCCGGTCCAGGGCCCGCGGCACCGCGTACGCCGGCCCCATCAGGAGCTGCCAGCCCGGGTCCACCGCCGCGACCGCATAACTCCGGATGGCGGCCAGCGGCCGGTATCCCAGGGCGCGCGCCTTGTCCTCCGACATCAGCAGAACCGCCGCAGCTCCGTCGGTCAGCGGCGAGGCATTCCCGGCGGTCACCGAGCCGTAGCGACGATCGAACACCGGCTTGAGCTGGGCCAGCGCCTCGAGACTGCTGTCGCTCCGGATTCCGTTGTCACTGGTCTGGACCTGATCCATCCCGGGACCGCCGAACCAGGGCGCGATCTCGGCGGTCAGCCGGCCATCGGCCGTGCCGGCGGCGGCCCGCTGGTGACTCATCAGGGCGATCCGGTCCTGGGCATCCCGCGAAATCCCGTTTTCCTTGGCCATTTTCTCGGCCGACTGACCCATGGATTCGCCGGTGGACGGCTCCGCGATCGCGGGGGTGACCGGCACCAGGTCCTTGAGCCGGACTCTGGAGAACAATGCCAGTCGCTGGCCCAGGGATTTGGCCTTGCTGGCGGCCACCAGGGTCTGGCTCATGGCGCGGGAGTGCAGGATCGGGATGTCGGACAGCGACTCGACCCCTCCGGCCAGCACCACGTCGGCATTGCCCAGGTAGATCTGATCGTGGGCGTTGGTGATGGCCTGTCCCGCGGAGGCGCAGGCCCGGTTCAGGGTGTACGAGGGGATGGTTCGGGGAAACTGGGGCAGCAGGGAGACTTCCCGGGCAACGTTCGGCGCCAGAACCGAAGGGATGACCTGTCCGAGGACGATCTCGTCCACCTCGCGCCCGTCGAGATTGGTGCGGTAGAGCAGCTCCCGAGTCACCTGACGGGCCATCTGCACCGCCGAGGCATCCCGGAGAACCGTACCACTTCGGGCGAAGGGGGTGCGAAGGCCGGCGACGATCACCGGCCGGCGGCGGGAAGAAAACAGATCGAGGCTCAGGTCCGGTTACTTTCGATGCGCCAGCACGCTCGCCATCGCGCTCCAGCGCGCGTCGTCCACCGCTTCGACCACTTCGCGTCCGTGCACCACCACCAGCGGCAGCACCAGGCGCAGGAGCTCACCGGAGCGGAGCAAATGGGCGTCATTGGACGGGCCCCAGCCGAAGGCCTTCTGGGCTTCCAGGAAAGTCTCCAGAAAGAGCAGCCCTCCCGGTGCCACGGCGTTCACGATGTCGGGCATTCTGGCCCGGTCGAGATAATTGAACACCAGCACGGCGTCATAGGGACCGCCGTCCGGCAGGCTCTTGGAGATGTCCGCCTGGACCCACTTGACCTCGAGGCCCCGGGTCTTGGCCTCCTTGCGGCCGATCTCCAGGCTGGCGGCGTCCTTGTCCACGGCGGTCACTTTGGCGCCCAGCGACGCGGCCGCGAGGGCATGCCGGCCCGGCCCGCAGGCCAGGTCGAGCACACGACTCCCGGCGCGGATCCTGTGGGCATGCCACGCAAACCAGCTGCTGGGGCGTTCGAGTTCCGTCACGTCGGGAGAGTCGGAGTAAACTCCTAGCACATGACTCCTTCGGTTCGCGCGTCGCTCGGCACCCTGAGCGCCGGATACTTTGACCTGCTGGTCATCGGCGGCGGCATCACGGGCGCCGGCGTCGCGCGAGAGGCCAGCCTGCGGGGCCTCAAGACGGCCCTGGTGGAGGCGCAGGACTTCGGTGAAGGGACCAGCTCGCGATCGAGCCGCCTGATTCATGGCGGGCTTCGCTACCTCGAGCAGGGCCGGCTCCGGCTGGTGTTCGAGGCCCAGCGGGAGCGAAAGATCCTGCTCCGCCTGGCCCCCCACCTGGTCCGGCCCCTCCCCTTCCTGCTCCCCGTCTTCCGGGGCGACCGGGTGCCCCGCTGGAAAGTGGCCGCGGGGCTGACCCTGTACGACCTCCTGGCCGCGGGGGGTAATGTGCGCCGCCACAGGACGCTGGGCAAGCGAGCCCTGCTCGAAGCCGAGCCTTTGTTACGGGAGCGCGGGTTGACAGGAGGGGGTCTCTACTATGACGCCCAGTGCGACGACGCCCGCCTCACCGTCGCGGCGGTACGGGCCGCGCTCCAGCACGGGGCCCGGGCGGCGAATCACATCCGGGTGACCGGACTGATCCGGACGGTGGCCGGAATGACCGGCGCCTACCTCCGGGATGAGCTGACCGGCGAGACCGGGGAGGTCCGGGCTCACCTGGTGGTCAACGCTACCGGACCCTGGGCCGATGACATCCGGCGGATGGAGGATCCCCGCTCGATGCCCCTGCTCCGGCCCACCAAGGGGGTGCATGTGGTTGTGCCCCGGACCCGGATCGGCCACCGCCACGCCATCATCTTCAACAGTGCAGTAGACGGCCGGGTCATGTTCGTCCTTCCCTGGGGCGAATGGACCTACATCGGGACCACCGATACCGACACGACAGAGCCTCCCGACCGGGTCGCCGCGGACGAGGCCGACGTCACCTACCTGTTGCGGTCCGCCAATGCCCTGTTTCCCGGCGCTCGCCTGGCTCCGGAGGATGTCGTCGCGACCTGGGCAGGCCTGCGCCCCCTGCTGGCCGCCAATCCTGCCGCGCCGGCCTCCACGATCTCCCGGGAGCACCGGATCGTCCGGGGCCGCGGCGGGGTCCTGACCATCGTCGGCGGCAAGCTGACCACCTGGCGCAGCATGGCGGCGGAGCTGGTGGACCAGGTCGAAACGATCCTCGGCCACGAGCACCACGGCCGGGGCAAGGCCCTGAGCCGGGTGGAGCCGCTTCCCGGAGGCGAGGCGGCGGTGACCGACGGATTCCGCGCCGAAGGGCTGGAGCTCGGCCTTCCGGACGCCACCGTCGATCACCTGCTGCGCCACTTCGGCGCCGAAACGCCGGCCATCTATGCCCTGTGCCGCGAGCAGGCCACGCTGCGAGACCCGATCCACGCCGGCCACCCGGCGATTGCGGCAGGGGTGGTGCACGCGGTCCGGCGAGAGCTGGCCCGGCGAATCGACGACGTCCTCTCCCGCCGGCTCCATCTCACCACTGAAACCGCCGACCTGGGTGCCTCGGCCGTCCGGCCGGTCGGGGAAATCATGGCGCGGGAGCTGGGATGGACGCCGGAATGCACCGCGCGGGAAATGGAACGCGCCCACGCTGCTCTGCTCGCTGGAAGCCGGTGGCGAGGATTATCTTGGGGGGATGGAGCGCTCAGTGGATCCGAACGTATTTGAAACCGCAAACGCCGGCTTTGCCCAGGCGCTGTACGAAGATTTTCTTCGCGACCCCGAATCGGTTGGCCCGGAATGGCGCCGCCTGTTCGAGAGCGGGAGGGTGGGAGAGGCGCCCGGAAGCAATGGTGACGGGACGGTAGGTTCTACGGACGGCAGGACGGCAGGTGAACAACCTCCCGCCGCAGCCACCCCTACCGTCCATACCGCCCCTACCGTCCATACCGTCCTGATCAAGGGCCCTGCCGCCCGGCTCGTTCAAAACATGAACGAGAGCCTGACGGTCCCGACCGCCACCACCTTCCGGGAAATCCCGGTGCGGCAGCTGGAAGCCTCCCGAGCCCGTTTCAACGCTGGCCTCAAGGCGGCCGGCCGCCCCGAGAAAGCGTCCTTCACCCACTTCATCGCCTGGGCGCTGGTGCAGGCGGCCAAGCAGCACCCGGTGATGGGCCATTCCCTCGCGATGATCGAAGGTGCCCCCCACCGGGTCACGCCCGATGGCGTTCATCTCGGGCTGGCGGTGGACGTGGAGCGGAAGGACGGTAGCCGGGGCCTGGTCGTCCCGGTGCTGAAGCACGCCGAGACGATGGGCTACGCCGAGTTCCAGGCGGCATACGACGGCCTGGTGGACAAGGCCCGCGGCAACAAGCTGATGCCGGACGCCTTTGCGGGCGGGACCATGACGCTCACCAATCCCGGCGGGCTCGGCACCGTGGCCTCGGTGCCCCGGCTCATGGCCGGTCAGGGCAGCATCATCGCGGTCGGGGCGATCGGTTACCCTCCGGAGTTCGCGACCGCCGCACCGGAAACGGTGGCCCAGCTCGGACTCAGCAAGGTGATGACCATCACCAGCACCTACGATCACCGGGTGATCCAGGGTGCCGAGTCGGGAGAGTTCCTCCGAACCGTTGAGCACCTCCTGTCCGGCGGGGAAGACTTTTATGAGGGAATCTTCTCGGCGTTTGGGATGACGGCTGGACGGCTGGACGGCTCGACGGCTGGGGGGCTCACGGCGCCTGGTGCAGTGCAGTTACCAGCAGTGCAGTTACCAGCCGTCCAGCCGTCCAGTACCCAGCCGTCCCAGCTCGAGCACGTCGCCGCCGCGATGGCCCTGGTAAAGGCGCACCGGACCCACGGCCACCTCGCGGCGCGGCTC
>DATCXX010000130.1:0-17607 GCA_036565615.1 Gemmatimonadales bacterium
CCCAAAGCAGCACCCGCTCTCGGGGCAGCCGGTGGCCCAGCGCCGCGATCGAAATGGCCGCGGCCGCGGCGCCGATCCCGAACGCCGAGGTGAGGGCACCGTAGCCGCCCGCCCCGGTGCCCAGAGTATCGCGGGCATAGACCGGCAGGATCGCGACGAAGGAGACCCCGAACACCGTGAAGATGCCGGTGAGGATCACCAGGGTCCGGGGCCACGGAGAGCCGAAGACATGGCGCATGCCGTCGCCGAGGCCGCTGCGGCGGGTGCCGGTGCTCGAGGGCAGATGAGGGGTGATCCTGAACAGGCTGATCAGGACGGCGAGGAAACTCGCCGCGTTGACGAAGAAGCAGGCCGCGGCGCCCGCCCCCGCGAGCAGCATCCCGGCCAGCGCCGGGCCGAACACCCGCGACAGGTTGAACGCCGACGAGTTGAGCGCGATGGCGCTCATCAGGTGCTCCCGGCCGGCCAGGTCCCCCAGAAACGCCTGCCGCACCGGGATCTCGAACGCGCTGATCAGGCCGCCGGCCAGCGACAGGGCATAGACCCACTCGATGGTGATGGCGCCGAAGGCGGTCAGGAATCCCAGCGCCAGCGCTTCCGCCAGAAAGAGCGACTGGAGGACCAGCAGGGCGCGGCGCTTGTTCACCCGGCCCGCCACCACGCCCCCGTACAGGGTGAAGAGGAGCACCGGGAGGGCGCTGAAGAACGTCACCAGCCCCACTTGCAGCGCGGAGTCGGTCAGCAGCAATGCGAGCCAGCCGAGCGCGACGGTCTGCATCCAGGTACCGCAGAGCGAGACGAACTGGCCGAAGATGAAGCGGCGGAAGTTGGGGTTGCGGAGGGCGCCGAAGGACGGTGAGCGGGGAGCGGTGAGCGGTAAGCGGGAAACGCTCTCCTGGGCGTCGGCCATGGAGCAAGATACTATCTTGCGGGGACTGATAGCCGAAGGCTGAAGGCTGAAACCCGCCCTTATGCGATACACGACGTACGCCAAACACGTCCCCGGCCTGGCCGACGCCGTCAATCTTCAGGCGCTGCTGGACCAGCTGGGTGATTTCCTGCTCCAGTCCGGTTTTGCCGGGGGGCCGGGCGACTGGCCCTGGTGGGCCGAGCCGGGCGAGGGCGGAGACCGCTCGCTCGACGGGCTCAGAGACGCGATCCTCCGCGCCCTGATGGAATCGGGCCAGCTCACCCCCGACATGATGAAGCTGCTCCGGGGCGACTCGACCGGCGACCCGGAGCAGGATCGCGACCTGGAGCGCCAGCTGGGCGAGCTGCTCGACTCGATCGTGCAGCGGCTCATCGAGGAGGGTTATCTCAACGTCAAGGAAGCGCCCAAGGTGCCGGAGGGGTACACCCCGCTCCTGGGCCCGGCGGGGCAGGCGGCGTCGGCGGCCCGGGAGGTTCAGTTCAACCTGACCGAGAAGGGCATGGATTTTCTCGGCTACAAGACCCTCAAAAATCTGCTGGGCAGCATCGGCAAATCGAGCCTCGGAGCCCACGAGACCCCCCATCTCGCCACCGGGGTGGAATCGGAAGGCGCCAGCAAGACCTATGAGTTCGGCGACGTGCTGAACCTCGACGTCCCCGCAACCCTGGCGAGCGCCATCGCGCGGGAAGGGCTCGCGATGCCGCTGAATCTGGAATACGAAGACCTCCGGGTCCACCAGGCGGAGTACCGCTCCTCGGCGGCGACGGTGCTGATGCTCGATTGCTCCCACTCGATGATTCTGTATGGAGAGGATCGCTTCACCCCGGCCAAGAAGGTGGCGCTGGCGCTGACCCACCTGATCCGGACCCAGTACCCCGGGGATTCGCTCCGGGTGGTGCTGTTCCACGATTCGGCGGAGGAGATTCCCCTGGGTGCCCTGCCCGAGGCCAAGGTGGGACCGTGGCACACCAACACCGCCGAGGGCCTCAAGCTGGCCCGGCGGATTCTCACCGGGCAAAAGAAGGACATGAAGCAGGTGATCATGATCACCGACGGGAAGCCCTCGGCGCTCACCCTGCCGAACGGCCAGGTCTACATCAACTCCGCCGGACTCGACCCCCGCATCCTCGCCGCCACCTACCGGGAGGTCGGCCTCTGCCGCCGCAGCGGGATCATGATCAATACGTTCATGCTGGCCCGCGACCACGCCCTGGTGGAGTTCGTGAAGCAGGTGGCGGCCATCTGCCGGGGCAAGGCCTATTTCACCAACACCATGACGCTGGGGCAGTTCATTCTGATGGATTTTCTCAAGCGGAGGACGACGCGAATGTGAAACCGGGGAAAACCAGGGGAACGGGGAAACCAGGGGAACGGGACATACCCTTCCCCCTGTTTTCCCCCAGTTTTCCCCCAGTTTTCCCCTCTACTGCACTCTTTTCGCCATCGTCCCCGCCGGCAACGTCGCTCCCGGATTCACTCCGTTGATCGCCGCGATGATCTCGAACCGCACCGGCGACGGATACTGCCGGTGGAACTCCTCGATGGTCATGGCGCGGGAGAGCCGCACCAGCCGCAGGTGCACCGGCTGCCGGTTGAGTGCCGTGGGATCGGTAAGCGGAGCAAAGCTCTGCATCGACTGGCTCAGCAGACCGGAGTATCCCGGATAGCGCGCTCCCACCGCATAACCCAGCAGCTGGTAGGTGGTGTTGCCCAGCTGAACGTACATCACCCGTCCCGCCACCACACCGGCCTGCTGGTCCTGGGCCTGGAATTCCGCGGTGGCCGCCGGGAGCCCGTTCACCGTCACCCGCTGCCCCCCGCTCATCTGCACGCCCTGTTGCTGCGCGAATTTCTGGAGCAGGACATCGGGCGCCTCGCTTCCACCCAGGGAAAGCTGCATGATCGCGTCGTTCTGCGGGCTTCCCGCCACCACGGCGTCGGCCCGGTTCTGGGTCTGCCACTGGGAGGGGAAGTCGATCCGGAACCGCAGATCGGGATGGTAGAAGCGGCCCGATTCGAAGTAACCCTGCCGGGGATTCACCCCGAACACCATGCCGTCGATCGCCTGCAGGTACCGGTCGCGATTGACCACCACGTTCCGGAGACTGTCCGCAGGCACCGTCGCGGCGCGTTCCTGAGCCTTCTGGAACCGGTCGCCGGGATCGGGATGCGACGACGCCCAGGTCGGCACCTTGCCGCCCCCGGACAGTTCCCCGACCCGGGCCAGGGTCTGGAAGGTGTTGGACATTTCCCGGGGGTCGTAGCGCAGCCGTCGCATGTAGCGGAATCCCAGCTCATCCGCCTGCGACTCGTCGCCCCGGCTGTAGCTGAGAAAGAGCAGGCCAAGCCCCTGCTGCAGCGCGCCGGCATTCTGGGCCACGGTGGACGAGAAAATGGAACCCGCGATCAGCCCGATCCCGGCGAGCTGCTCCCGGGTCATTTGCCGGGCCGAGTGGCGCGCGGTCACGTGGCCGATCTCGTGCCCCAGCACCCCGGCCAGCTCCGCCTCGGAGCCGAAATAGGCCAGGATCCCGCGGGTGACGAAGATCTTCCCTCCCGGCGCCGCGAAGGCGTTCACCTCCGGATCTTCCACCACCTCGAATACCCAGGGGAGACCGGGCCGCTCCGACGCGGCCGCCAGGCCACTGCCGATGCCTCGCACATATCGCTGCAATCCGGAATCGGGATAGACCCCGAGCGTGGCCCGCGCGCTGGCCAGCATCTGGTTGCCCATCTCGATTTCCTGACTTTCGCTGACCAGGGAGATTTCGCTCTTGCCCGTGGCCGGGTTGGTTGCGCAGGCGGCGATCAGCGCGGCACCCGCGGAGAGTTGTAGCATGCGGAGGTTCATGAGTCACCTCGTAAGGACGCAAAGACGGAAAGACGCAAAGACGCAAAGTGGCAGAGACGCTTTACGTTGCGTCGTTGCGTCTTTGCGCCCTTCATCGTAAGAAGTACGACGCCTGAATCGAAACAATCCACACCCCGGCTATCTTCCGCGGTGCCTTCAAACCCGAATCCCCCGGCCTCGCCCGCGAAGTGGAACACGGCCGAGACGGCAACCGATCCGCGGGTCGGATTCCTGCTCGCCCTGGGCCGCGCCTTGCACGGCGCCGGCCACTCGTCCCAGGGCTTGGAGGAGCTTCTCGAGCTTGCCGCGGCGAAGCTCGGCGTGCCGGGCGAGTTCTTCACCACTCCGACCTCGATGTTCGCCGCGTTCGGGCACGACGAGCGGCAGCGCACCTACCTCCTCCGGGTCGAGCCCGAAGGCCCCAACCTGGGCCGGCTGGCGGGGATCAAGACCGTGCTCGATCGGGTGCTCGACGGCACCCTCGATCCCGCGACCGGAGCCGCTCAGCTCCGCACGGTGGCCGAGTCGCGCTCGCCCTACTCCCGGCTGCTCACCACCGCCGCCTTCAGCCTGTCTTCGGGGGCTTCCGCCTCGTTCTTCGGCGGCGGCCCACGGGAGATCGTCCTGGCCGCCGCCCTCGGGCTGGTGACCGGACTCCTGGCGCTGGTGGCGGAGCGCCATCCAACCCTGGAGCGGGTCTTCGCCACCGTGGCTGCGTTCGTGGTCGCCCTGCTGGCGACCGCCGCGGGCGTCCTGATCGGCAACGTGTCGGTCTCCACCGCGATTCTCGGCGGCCTGATCGTGCTGCTGCCCGGGCTCATGCTGGTGGGGGCGATGGGGGAGCTGGCCAGCGGACACCTGTCCTCGGGCACCGCGCGTGCGGCCGGCGCTTTCATCGTCTTCCTGGGGATCGGGTTCGGGACCGCCCTGGGAACCCGGGTGGCGGGACTGGGTTTCGGCACCGCCCCGGTGACCCCTCCGGGAGGACTGCCGGTCTCCTACATCTGGCTGGCGATCGTTGCCGCGGCGCTGGCGTTCGCGGTGCTGCTCAAGGCCGACCGGCGCGATATTCCCTGGATCGTGCTGGGCGCCTGCGTCTCGATTCTCGCCTCCCGGCTGGGAAGCCTGGTGGTAGGTCCCGAGATGGCCCCGTTCTTCGGATCCTTCGGCGTTGCGGTGGCGGGATGGCTGTTTGCGACCCGGACGTCGCGCCCGTCCAGCGTGGTGGTGGCCCCCGGGATCCTGGTGCTGGTACCCGGCAGCATCGGGTTTCGCAGCATCGCCGCCCTGATGGACCGGAGCGTGGTGGCCGGCATCGACACCGCGATGAGCGCGCTGGTCACGGCCATCGCGCTGGTGGTCGGGCTGCTGGTGGCCAATGTCGTGCTGCCCTCCCGCCCCGACCTGTAACGTCCTCTTGGAGAAAGGGATTTCGGAATGATCCGGCATCTGCTCGCTGCGCTGACGCTGATCCTGCCTGTCCCGGTCACCGGCGTGGCGGCTCAGGCGCCGGCCGCTCCGCTCACCGTCTTCGTGGTGCGCCACGCCGAAAAGGGCCCGGAGACCACGGATCCCTCGCTCACCGCGGAGGGCCGCAAGCGGGCCGAGGCCCTGGCCCAGGTGCTGCGAGACGCCCGTATTTCGGCGGCGTTTGCCTCGGAGTTCAAGCGCACCCAGGAAACCGTGGCGCCCCTGGCCGGCGCCGGTGGACTCACCACCCAGGTCGTGCCCGCCGCCGCGCTGGACTCCCTGGTCCGGCTGGTCCGCGCCCTCCCGCCGGGCAGCCGGGCGGTGGTCGCGAGTCACAGCAACCTGGTTCATCTGATCGTGGAGAGGCTGTCGCGCGTCAAGCTGACGCCGCTGACCGATCTGGACTACGACCGGCTGGTAGTGGTGACGGTCTGGGCCGATGGTCGCAGTGAGGTCGTAGTCTTGAGGTATGGTGAGAGGTGAGACGGGAGACGTGAGACGTACTTTCCTCTCACGTCTCACCGCTCACGTCTCACCTCTCACCTCTCACCTCTCACCTCTCACCTCGCAGGATCATCGCCCGCGCGCCCACCGCCAGCAGCCTGCCGTCTGGCCCGGGCTCGAGGGCGAGAATGAGGGAGCGGAAATTCTGGTTGGACTGCACACTCCAGGTACTTCCGTTGAATCGCAGCAGGATACCCTCCTCTCCCGCGGCGTAGACTTCGGTGGGACTAAAACCCCACACGGTGCGGAGCTCGAGCTGAGTCGGGCTCTGCATCGCATACCACCGCACGCCGTCATAGCGGAAGATGGCTCCCCCCGATCCCACCGCGAACAGGTCGTCGGGCGCGGTGCCCCAGACGGCCCGGAGCAGCGCGTTGCTTCGAAGCCCCATGTCGTTCCACTCCCCGCCGTCCCAGAACAGGGTGGTCCCGCTGTCGCCCACCGCGTAGACGTGGGTCGGATCGAAACCGAAGACGTGCCTGAGGAACCTGGTGGTCACCGGCGGGGAGGACGTCCAGCCGGTACCGTTGTGCCGGACGACCGTTCCCTCCTCGCCGACGATGAAAGCCGCCCCGGACGGATGGGTCCAGATCGATCGGAGCAGCCGGCGCGCCAGGATGGATTCGTCCTGCCAATGGGCGCCGTCGTAGCGGAGGATCGTTCCGCTATCTCCCACGACCACCAGCCGGCCCTGCTGGTGGGCCGCGCCGTAGAGGGTCTGGCGGGACGGACCGGGGAGGCGGCTCCAGGTGGATCCACTGCCGGCGAAGACCGCTCCGGCGTTGCCGACGGCATAGCGGATTCCGCCGGGCCCCTCCGCGACGTCGAAGAGCGCCGGGCCGGAGGTTCCCAGCCGCCACCCGTTGCTCTCGCGGTGGAGGGTGGTGCCGCTCCAGCCGGCGACGACGAAACCGCCCGAGGGCGCTGCGTGCACCGCGCGAAGGTGTTCCGCTGACGCGGTCTGGGGCACCAGGGTCCAGGCCGAGCCGTTGAACAGCACCACCGCTCCGTTGTTGCCCACTGCCAGGACGCTCCCGGCGCCGGTTCCCCAGATCGCAAAGAGGTCGATCCGGGTAGGCAGCGGCACCAGCCGCCACCGGGTTCCGTCGTACTGCACCAGGGTGCCCTGGATTCCGATCGCGTAGACATTGGACGGATCGGTTCCCCACAGGCCGAGCAGGAGGAGGTTGGTGGGGCTCTGCATCGGCATCCAGTGGGTGCCTTCGAGCCGGAAGAGCACTCCGTTCTGTCCCGCCGCAAAAATGTTGGAGCGATCGGTGCCCCAGACCGCCCAGAGCTCCGCGGCTTCGGTCCCCGAAAGGGCGCGCCAGGTCGTCCCGTCATAGCGGAGCGAGACGCCCGACCCGACCGCGTAGACGTCGTCGGGCGCGAGTCCCCAGACTTCCAGCAGGGTGTTGCCGGTCGGGCTGTTCATCCTCGACCAGGATTGCCCGTTGAACCGAAAAATGTTCCCCTGGGTGCCGACGGCGAATACGTCGCTCGGGGAGCTTCCCCAGACGCCCACCAGGTCCACACCGGAATCGGGGAAGGTCATCCGGACCCAGGTCAGTCCCCCGTCCACGGTGCGCAGGACGGTGCCCGCCTGCCCCACCACGAAGCTGGTGAGCGAATCCGCGCTCCAGGCGCCCAGCAGGGAGACGTCACTCGGAGCACGCTGGGCGAGCTGCCAGGCTCGCAACGATGCCGCCGCCGCTACCACGGTCACCCGGGTGCGCCCGCTCCCCCGGGCATTTTCCCCCCGTACCTCGGCGCTCCCCGGCATGATCGCCGTCACGATCCCTTCGGCGTTCACGGTCACCACGGTGGGATCGGAGCTTTCCCAGACCACGCCGCCACCGCCCCGGGATCCGGCCTGGCCGAACAGCCGGGCGGTGCCTCCCGGCTCGAGGAAGAGGGTCCGTGGCGTCACCGCGACGCCATCGTCTCCCGGTCCGGTGGACCCGAACGGGCGATCGTCGAGACAGCCGGCCAGAAGCAGGAGTGCGACGCACCGGGTGAGGCGGAGCCAGGTCATGAGACCCGTCGCTCCAGCCGGGCGAAGGCCCGGAGCATCAGCGCGTCCATGGCCCGGTCGGGCAGCAACCGGGACAGCCAGAGCCGGATTCGCGCGTCGCCCCCCACCACATACCGGGTCCGCGGAGCCGGAGATTCCAGCGCGTGAATCACCGCATCGGCCACCGCATCGGGGGAGAGCGAGTGCACCCGGGCCCGCTGCACGATGTACTGGAGGGCCAGGAGCCGGCTCCGGTAGCGGGCCATGCCGTCCGCGCCGATCCGCGATCCGATCGACTCGAACTCCTCCAGACCCTTGTCCCAGATCGGAGTCCGGATCTGGCCGGGCTCGATGACCGCGACCTGGATCCCCTCGGGACCCAGCTCGAGCCGGAGAGCGTCGGTCAGCGCCTCGACCGCGTGCTTGGATGCCGCATAGGCACCGGTAAAGGGTGAGGCCAGCCGCCCGGCGATCGACCCGATGTGCACGATGCGCCCGTGGCCCTGCCGGATGAGCGGCAGAAACGCCTGGGTCACCGCGTGGAGCCCGATGACGTTGACTTCGAGCTGGGTCCGCAGCCGCTCGACCGGCAGGTACTCCAGCGGCCCGCCGACCGCGATTCCGGCGTTGTTGACCAGACCGGCGAGGGCCTGATTTTCCTGCACCGCGCGCACGATATCCACGGCCCGGGCGATCGTCGCCCCATCGGTCACGTCGAGCAGCAGCCAGTGCAGCCGGGGCCCCGCGGCCTCCCGGAGGCGCTCCCCCGCTTCCGCGTTACGCACCCCGGCAAACACCCGGTAGCCCTGTTGTGCCAGCCGGAGGGCGCATCGTTCACCGATGCCGGTCGCGGCGCCGGTGACCAGAACGGCGGAAGGGGTCGTCATGTCTGAAATGTAAGGGCGGCGACGCGGGTTACCGGAGGATACGTCCCTGGCGGGTGACCGAATGGACGCCGTCGGAAAAGGTGAGCCCAAGATCGCCGATACCGGCGGTGGGAACCCGGAGCGCGCCTCCCCGGGCCAGGGAGACGACCGCTCCGGTCAGCAGGTCCCTCACCAGCACCATGGGGTACAGCGCGTCGTTCCAGCGGAGCTCCACCTGCCCGGAATTCACCCGGGTGAGCAGGACCTCCGGATCCGCCCCCCGGCTCGCCGAAACGGCCCGGATCGCGCGGAGATTGCCGCTTCGAACCGCGAACCCTGCCAGCGCCGGGCCGGCAACGGCGTCGAGCGGGACGACCAGGGCAAAGTGGCGCTCCGCCCCACCGGGAAGGTCGGAGACCTCCGGCGCTTCGAACCGGATGGTGCGGAGCACGCTCCCGTCCTGGGCCAGCAGGTCGAGGCTCTGGGATCCGCTGAGCGGAAACGGATCGGACGGAGCCTGCACCCTGAACGCCGGCTCGAGCACGACCTGGTCCCGGGTGATCCGCCCCCAGATCAGCAGGCCTTCCGCTGCCGCAGGGGATTCCATCAGCCCCGCCGCGCCGGATCCCGCGCTCTGAAAGGCCATCATGCCGGTCCAGTTGTAATCGCTGATCCAGCTCGGGGGGCAGTACCCCATCACGTCGGAGACGGTCACCGGTTTGACCTTGAGAGTGAAGACATCGAGGCCGTGGGCGCCGATCGTTCCGCCCCCATAGGGGAACCCGGGATCGGGTTTGGTCGGGTTGCCGCAAGGGGCATGACTGCGGCCCAGGAGATGGCCCAGCTCGTGGGCCACCGTGTGGGCCGCCCGTCCCTTCATGTCCCAGCCGATCGCGGTGCGCGTACTGCCGCCGATATATCCCATTCCCGAGACGCCGCTGCTGTAGCCGGTCTTCACCACGCCGAAGTAGTAGCGCGAGCCCCCTTCGATGCGACGGAGCGCCATCAGCTCGCTCAGGACCGTGCCCCAGGCACCATTCTCATTCCCCGACTCGAGCGGCGGCGCCGAGGTGGTATACACGGCGCGCACCTCGGCCTCCGGGGCGCTGATGGGAAGCATGGCCCGCGCCTCCGCGAGGAACCCGTCGCGGTTCGCCTCGGTGACGTCGCCCTGGAGGCCGCTGGCCGCGCTTCGGATGGGGACCAGGCGAATGGCAAGCGCCGGGAGCACCCGGACATCCACCGATCGCGCGGGACTCACCGCCGGGTAGCGGTTGTCGGATTCGCTGGTTTCGGTGATGGCGTTCCAGGGGTCCACTTCGGCCGACAGACGCAAACCCGGCTGGACCAGCCCGCCCGGCACCCGCACGTTCCACGACGACGTCAGCACCGTCTCGGAGATCTGGGAAGGCACTCCGGAGCCGGGAGCGGAAATCGTGTAGGTCTCCCTCAGCGCCAACCCGTGATACAGGTGGACCCGGACTTCCGGCCTGGCGGTGTTCGGCCGGTCGCCCAGGACGAACACCCGGAGATAGGCGTCCCGGCCCGCGACCAGGGGAACCGAGCCGGCGTAGACCTGGGTTGCCTGGGTGAGATACATCCCGTCCACCCGGAGGTTGAGCGTCGCCGCTTGGTGATCGACGGCCCCATACCCCACGCTGCGAATCTCCGGCGTGTCGCCGGCCGCGACGGTCAGGCGGTGCCAGGGAGGCGAAGGGAGCAGGGTGTCCCGCCCGGCAACAACCGGGGCGGCCGTGATGGTGTATTCCCCGGCCACCAGTCCGGTAAGCAGCGTGCTGCCCGGCAACTCGGCCCGGTACGCCCCCGGGCCGGTTACGACCACCGCTCCGGCGGCCCCTTCGGGCAACCCGGTGATCAGCACCTGCAGCGAGCCGGTCGACAGGGCCGAGCTGACTCTCGGATCGCCGGTGGGCGAGGAGGGCGCAGAGCAGCCCAGCAGCAGCGCCAGGCAGGACGTGATGCAGTACGGCGTGGTTCTGGCCACGAGTACCGGGGAATTCAATGTTATGGTTTTGGAACGGAAAAGGACTGCAGGCTGCAATCTACACCGGCTCCGCCCTTGCGCGGGACTCGCCAGGCCCGGAGAATTAGGCGATCCCCTCTCGATCCCCTCCGAGGAGGCCGCATGGCCACCCGCCGATCGTTCCTCAGTGCCCTTGCCGGCTCCGCCGCCACCCTGCCGGTCTTCCGGGAACAGGCCATGGGCCGGGTGCTCCGCGCCTCCGAAATCGCCGGGAGCCGGAGCCCGGCGCGAGTGGCGGAAGATGAGGCGTACTGGACGGAGATCCAGCGTGCCTTCGATGTGGACCGCACCATGATCAACCTGAACAACGGGGGCTGTTCTCCCGCGCCAACGCATGTTCTGGACCAGATGATCCGCGACCTCAAGTTCAGCAACGAGCTGCCGGTGGATCACATGTGGCGGGTGCTGGAGCCGAGGATCGAGAGCGTGCGGCGGGACCTGGCGCGGGACTTCGGCTGCGACGTCGAGGAGATGGCCATCACCCGCAACGCGTCGGAAGCCAACGAGATCATGATCTTTGGTCTCGACCTCAAGCCGGGCGACGAGGTGATCGTCACCAACCAGAACTACGGGCGGATGATCACCGCCTGGCGGCAGCGGGAGCGTCGGGACGGCATCGTGCTGAAGATGATCTCCTTCAAGGTGCCGCCCCCCTCACAGCAGTACATCGTCGATCAGTTCAAGGCGGCGATCACCCCCCGGACCCGGGTCATCGAGGTCACCCATATCACCAACCTCACCGGGCAGATCATGCCGGTGCGGGAGCTGGTCGAGCTGGCCCGCCCCCGGGGCATCGAGGTGTTCGTGGACGGCGCCCACGCCTACGCCCACTTCCCCTTTACCCGGGACCAGCTGGGCTGCGACTACTACGGCACCAGTCTGCACAAATGGCTGCTGGTCCCGATCGGGGCCGGGTTCCTCTATGTCCGGAAGGACAAGCAGAAAGGGCTCTGGCCGCTGATGGCGGCGGCCCCGGAGCAGGATGAGAACATCCGGAAATACGAGGAGATCGGCACCCACCCCGCCGCCAACCACAACGCCATCTCGGCGGCGCTGGCGTTCCACCGGGCCATCGGCGCAGAGCGGAAGATCGCCCGGCTCCGCTGGCTCCGGGACCGCTGGGCCAAGCGCCTGCAGGCGGAGAGCGACCGGGTGCGGGTGCTGACCCAGCTCGATTCCCCCTACGGCGGCGGGATCGGCTTCTTCACGGTGGAAGGGCTGGACATGGCCAAGCTCAACGGATGGCTGCTCGAGAAACACCGGATCGTCAATACTCACATAGCGCATCCGGAGTTCACCGGCCTCCGGATCACCCCGAACGTGTATACCACGCCGGATGAAGTCGATACGTTTGCGGAGAAGGTGTTGGAGGCGATCAAGACAGGGTTTAGGGCCTAGGGAGCTAGGGAGCTAGGGAACGGCCCTTCCCCTAGCTCCCTAGCTCCTAGCTCCCTAGCCCCTCGGCTTACGCCGCCTGCAGATTCTGCGGTGAGCTCCGCCGCGCCGCCCACGCCTCCGGGCCCAGCTTCCGCAGCATGGTCAGATGGGACCGCACCGCCGCCATGACGGTGGGCTGATCGTAGTAGGGAACCCCGTACTTGGTGGCGGTCGCTTTGACGATGGTGCTGATGGCGGGGTAGTGGACGCTGCACACCTTGGGGAACAGGTGGTGCTCGATCTGGAAGTTGAGCCCTCCTACGTACCACGACACCAGCCGGCTCTTCCGCGCGAAATTTGCCGTCGTCTCCATCTCGTGCACCAGCCAGGCGTCTTCCATCCGGCCGGCGGCGTCGGGGACCGGGTATTCCGGTCCCTCCACCACGTGGGCCAGCTGGAAGACCACGCCGAGGATGAACCCCGCGGTCAGGTGCATGACCAGATAGCCGATGGCGAACTGCCACCAGGGAATGTCGAGCACCAACAGGGGAATGACGATGGACCAGCCGTAGTAGACCAGCTTCGAAACGAACAGGTTCACCCATTCCCCCCGGGGGTGCTTCTTGTTCTTGTACGGGCCCAGGTCGGTCTGGAAGAAGTACTTGAAGTCCTTGATGAACACCCAGAAGATGGTGGACATCGAGTAGGCGGCGAGGCCGTAGATGTGCTGGTACTTGTGCACCGAACGGAGCGGCGCCCCCGGCGACAGCCGCAGCAGCGGGGAGACCGTCAAATCCTCGTCGATCCCGTCAATGTTGGTGTAGGTGTGGTGGATCACGTTGTGGGTGATCTTCCACATGTAACCGTTGGCGCCCAGCAGATCGAAGGTCCGGCCCAGCAGTGCATTGATTCTGGGATTGGACGAATACGCGCCGTGCAGGGCATCGTGGGAGATCGCGAAGCCGATGCCGGCCAGACCAATGCCCATCAGGACCGCGAAGCCCAGCATGGTGAGCGGAGAGAACCGGTTGGTGAGGGCCAGCCCGTAGGGAATGAACGTCACCGCCAGCAGGAGCACGGTCTTGACGACCATCGCTGGGGTCGCGTTCCGGCTCAGGCCCCGGGTATCGAAATACTCGGCCACCTTTGCCTTCACTTCTTCCGCGAATCCGGTATAGTCCCGGTTCGGGAACGTTATGCTGGCTGGTTTCACCTTTGAAATCTGCACCCCGTGACCCCTGTGAACAAGGTCCGGGAACCGAACCTTCCATGAAGGATTGCTCAGTCATGCGGCAAGTCTCTGTGGCGCTTCACGCTATGATCCTGGGAGCGGCAGTGGCGCAGGCGCTCCCGGCCCAGGAGGCGTGGCGGAGGGAGATTCCTCCCCCGCTTCGCGCCGCGCTGGACTCGGCCCGGAGCCACAATGAATGGACGCTGGCCCAGCAGACTTCAATCTGCGAAATCCCCGCCCCGCCCTTCAAGGAAGGCCTCCGGGCCGCCGAGATGGCCAGGCGGCTGACCGCCCTCGGACTCACCAGGGTCCGGCTGGACGGCATCGGAAACGTGCTGGCCGAATACTCCGGCCGGGGCCGCAAGCCGCTCATCGTCCTCTCGGCGCATCTGGATACCGTGTTCCCGGAGAGCACCGACGTCCGGGTCCGCCGGGACGGCACCCTGTTCCGCGGGCCCGGCATCGCGGACGACTGCCGCGGACTGGCGGTGCTTCTGGTGACCGCGCGGGCCCTCAGCGAGACCAAGGTTCCCTTCGAGGGGACCATCCTGTTCGCCGCCACCGTCGGTGAAGAGGGACTCGGCAATGGCCGGGGGGTGCGTCATCTGGTGGAGAAGGAGATCCCCGGTCAGGTGGACTACTTCCTCACCGTGGACGTGAACGATTTCGACGTAGTGAACCGGGCGGCGGGGAGCCGGCGCTACGAGGTCACGTTCGAGGCGCCGGGCGGGCACAGCTACAGTGACTTTTCGATGCCCCATCCCATCCATGCGCTGGGGCGCGCCATCGCCAAGGTCGGCGCCTTCGAGGTGCCCGCGGATCCCAAAACGACATTCAACGTGGGAATCGTCCGGGGCGGGACCGCCGTGAACGCGATCGCGGCCAGCGCCGCGATGGTGGTGGACCTGCGCTCCGAGAGCGGCGAGGAGCTGGCCCGCCTCGATGCCCGCTTCCGGCGCGCCGTCGAAGAAGCCCTGATGGAAGAGCGCGCCCGCTGGCCGACGTCGAGCGCGCCGCTGACGGCACGCTGGGATACCCTGGGCATTCGCCCCGGCGGAGTCGTGGCGGAGTCGAGCCCGATCGCGCGGATGGCGGTCGCGGCCGGGAAGCAGCTCGGGGTCCCGGTTCGATTCACCTCCGCCAGCACCGATGCCAACATCCCCATGAGCCTCGGGATCCCCGCCCTCGCGGTTGGTCACGGAGGCCGCGGCACCGCGGAGCATTCCCTGAGCGAGAGCTACGAGGACGGACCTCAGGGGTTCCGAGGTCCCCAGTGGCTCCTGCTGCTCGCCGCGGCGCTGGACCGGGCCCCCACCGGAGCGGCTGCTTCCCGCCCGGACTTCCAGGCGGTCTCCTTCCTGGGCGACACCCTGCGAGAATTCCCGCTTTCGCCGGCTGCTCGCGCCCGCTCCGAGCAGCAGCTCGCCGAAGCGAGGGCCGCCTTCGAACGGACCCCGGAGAATCCCGACTCCATCGTCTGGCTGGGACGTCGGCTCGGATATCTGGGGCGGATCCGGGAGGCCATCGACGTGTACACCCGGGGTATTGCCCTCCACCCCGACAATCCGTGGCTCTACCGTCACCGGGGACATCGCTACATCACGGTGCGCGAGCTGGACAAGGCCATCGCCGATTTCGAGCGCGCCCGGGTCCTGGTGGCGGGTCGCCCCGACCAGGTGGAGCCAGACGGGCAACCCAACGCCCTGAACCAGCCGATCGGAACGCTTCAGTCGAATATCATGTACCACCTGGGCCTGGCGTACTACCTCAAGGGTCAGTTCTCCAGGGCTGTTCCGATCTACCGGGCCGAGCTCGCCTCGGCGCACAACGACGACCGCAGAGTCTCCACCGCGCACTGGCTCTACATGGCGCTGCGGCGTCTGGGGAGAGCGAACGAGGCGGCCCGGGTGCTGGCACCAATCCGGCGCGACATGAATGTCATCGAGAACGAGGCCTACCACCGCCTCCTGCTGCTCTACAAGGGAATCCTCCCGGCCGACTCGGTGCTGGCGGTGACGCCGTCGGGCGAGATGTCGGTCACCGATGCGACCGCCGCCTACGGAATCGGGAACTGGCACCTGTACAACGGGCGGGTCTCGGCCGCAGGGGAGATCTTCCGGCGGATCGTGGCCGGCGGGCAGTGGGGCGCCTTCGGCTACATCGCGGCGGAGGCTGAGCTGGCACGGCGACGGTGAACAGTGAACGGTGAACGGTGAACGGTGAACGGTGAACGGTGAACGGTGAATCCATGACCACGGTCGAGACCCGCAGGGCCAGATATCCCGATGTGCGAAACCTGATCGGCGGGGAGCGGGTCGAGGGAGGGGGCCCCTTCCTCGACGTCGAGGCTCCGGCCGATGCGTCCCTGCTCTCCCGGGTCCCGCTGTCCACCGCGGCCGAGCTCGACCGGGCGGTGACCGCGGCGGGCGCCGCGTTTCCCGGGTGGGCCGCAACGCCGCTCAAGGAGCGGGTGCAGGTGTTCTTCCGCTACCGCGCCCTGCTCGAGCGCCACATGGACGAGCTCGCCGGTCTGGTCACCGAGGAGCATGGGAAGCTCCCCGAGGAGGCCCGGGCCGAGGTGCAGAAGGCGATGGAGGTGTGTGAATTCGCCTGCTCGCTCCCCCAGATCGCCGCCGGAGAGGTGCTCGAGGTGAGCCGGGGAGTGGAGTGCCGGACCGACCGCCACCCGCTCGGTGTCGTGGCGTCCATCGCCCCGTTCAACTTTCCGGTCATGATCCCCAACTGGACCATCCCCAACGCGCTCGCGCTGGGCAACTGCCTGGTGCTCAAGCCTTCGGAGCTGGTGCCGCTCTCATCGGCGCGGCTGGGCGAGCTGCTCACCGAGGCCGGGCTGCCACCCGGGGTGTTCAGCATCGTGAACGGCGGCCAGGAGGTGGTCGAGGCGATCTGTGACCATCCCGGAATCGCCGCGATCAGCTTCGTCGGCTCGACCCGGGTCGCCAAGCTGGTGTATCGTCGCGGGACGGCGAGCCTCAAGCGGGTTCTTGCCCTTGGCGGGGCCAAGAACCACCTCATCGTCCTTCCCGACGCCGAACCGGCCCTCGCGTCGGCCAACATCGTGGCGTCGATGGCGGGATGCAGCGGGCAGCGCTGCATGGCCGCATCGGTCATGGTAGCGGTCAATGAAACCGATCACATCGTGGCCCGCCTGGTCGAGGAAGCCCGGAAGCTGGTCCCGGGCCGGACCCTCGGTCCGGTGATCAGCCGCGCCGCCCGGGACCGTATCGAGGGTTACATCACCGAGGCCGAGGCCCAGGGCGCCCGGGTCCTGCTGGATGGGCGGGGGACCGTCGTGCCGGGCCGGGAGCAGGGTTTCTACGTGGGGCCGACGGTTCTCGACCAGGTGCGGCCCGACATGCGAATCGCCCGGGAGGAAGTGTTCGGTCCGGTCCTCGCGATCATCCGTACCGGAAGCGTGGACGAAGCGCTGGCGGTCGAGAACGCCTCGCCCTACGGCAATGCCGCCTCGGTCTATACCGAGAGCGGCGGGTCGGCCCGCTACGTGGCGGAACGGGTCGGCGCCGGGATGGTGGGGATCAACGTCGGCGTCCCGGTTCCCCGGGAGCCCTTCTCGTTCGGAGGTTGGAACGAGTCGAAATTCGGGGTTGGCGACATCACCGGCCACGGCTCGGTCGAGCTCTGGAGCAGGAGCAAGAAGATCACCACGCGGTGGAATTCGAAGTAGGTAACAGGCAGTGGGCAATCGGCAATCGGGAACCACCCCTTTCCATTTCCCATTGCCCATTGCCCATTGCCTACTGCCTGTCCTGCAACCTTTGCCCCTGCCCGCGCGTCTGACCGTCATCCCCCTGCGGAGTCCGCGATGAGCACCCTCTGGAACGATTTCCGGTTTGCCTTGCGATCTCTCCGAAAGAGTCCCGCCTTCGCCCTGACCGCGGTCGCCACCATCGCGCTGGGCATCGGGGCCAGCACCGCGATCTTCAGTGTGGTCAACGCCGTCCTGCTCCGGCCTCTCCCCTACTCCGATCAGGCGCGGCTGGTGTCGATCTGGGGTGACCTGACCGCGCGGAATGTGGTCGACTTTCCGATGCCGCCCGGCGATCTCTACGATCTCCGTCAGCAGGGGACCCTGTTCGAGCAGACCGCGGCGATCGTGACCTTCCGGCAGTCGCTCCGCAACCAGGATGGCGAGTCCGAGCTGGTTCCCGCGGCCGGCGTCACCACCAACTTCTTCCAGACTCTCGGTGCCCGGATCGTCCAGGGTCGTGATTTCCAGGAGAGCGACGGCACTCCGCAACCTCAGCCGCCCCAGGTGCCCCAGGGGCAGGCCGCTCCGG
>DATCXX010000247.1:0-7442 GCA_036565615.1 Gemmatimonadales bacterium
AGGGGCGGCCGAGCTGCGGAGCGGTCCGTTCGCGCGGGTCATGCGGCCCGCGGCCCAGATGCTGGTGGTGCAGACCGACAGCACCATCGTGATCAGCGACGACGCCAGCCTTCCGCAGACGCTCTACCTCGACGGCCGCAAGGTGGAGGAGCCCCTGCCCGGCGCCGAATCCATGTTCACCACCGCCAAGTGGAAGGACGGGAAGCTGACCGTGGAGCGCAAGCTGGGCGGGAGCGGCTCGATCCGGGAAGTCTATATCCTGGACTCGGCCAAGCGCCGGCTCACCGTGGAGGCCAAGCTGACCAGCGGGGAGCTGCAAGGCACCCTCGAGCTTCGCCGGGTATACGACGCCGGCAACTAGCGGTTTCTTTTGGGGGTCCCGGCGCCCGGAGCTTCCCCTGCTCCGGGCGCCGTTCTCTTGCCGGTAATCCCCACCTCGGCGTGAAGATTGGTTCACTCCCCTTTACCGATTCTTTAGAGATCCGGCCCTTAAACTCATCCGCACACACCACACGCGGACGAGGTCCCCCATGTTGACCGGAACGAAATTCACCCTGATCGCCACCGTCGCCTCGATCCTGGGCGTCGGGGCCCTGCTCACTACCGCCGCCACCGGAGCCCGGGCCCGGGGAGTGGAGCGGACCGATTTCGATGTGGTGCGAACCGCCACCAGGCCGGCATTCGACGCCCGGCTGGCGCCTGCCACTGACGCGGGAATCAAGGAGTTCAGGATTCCCATGACCCACGAGACGATCGAAATCGCCAGCGGGGTGAAATACACCGGCTGGACCTTCGGCCACACCGTGCCGGGACCGGTCATCCGGGTCCGCCAGGGCGACCTGGTCCGGATCACCCTGGTCAACATGGCCAAGGACATGCCCCACTCGATCGACTTCCACGCCTCGAAGATCCCCATGAACGACGCCATGAAGTCGATCGGCCCCCGGGACAGCCTCCAGTTCGAGTTCGAGGCCACCACCCCGGGAACCTTCATGGTGCACTGCGGGACCCCTCCGGTGCTGATGCACATCGCCCAGGGCATGTATCTGCCGATCATCGTGGACCCCAGGGGCGGCTGGCCCACCAAGGCGGACAAGGAATTCGTCCTGGTGCAGAGCGATTTCTACCCGAAGGGATCGGTCAGCGACAGCACGCTCATGGAGGGCGACTGGGACGCCATGCTGAACGGGAAGGCCACCTACGTGGTGTTCAACGGCAAGGCGTTCCAGTACAAGGACGCGCCGCTCCAGGTCGAGGAGGGCGACCGGGTCCGGCTGTTCGTGATGAACGCGGGGCCGAACCTCCGGAGCGACTTCCACGTGGTGGGCAACATCTTCGACCGGGTGTATCCCGGGGGCAACCCGGCCCAGGCCATCGACGGAGTGCAGACCTGGACGGTGCCCACCGGCGGCGGCGCGGTCTTCGAGCTCACGTTCAAGAAGGGCCAGAGCGGCACCGGGACCTACGCCTTTGTGACCCATGCCTTCGCCGACGCCAGCAAGGGGGCGGTGGGCCTGATCCAGGTCGGCAAGACCGCGACCATGGCGGGGCACTGATGCTGGCCCTGCCCCGCACCGCCGAATACGCCCTTCGCGCGGTCTCCTACATCGCCGAGCACCAGGGAAACGGGCCGGTGCCGGTGTCGGAGATCGCCAAGGCGCTGAGCGCGCCGCAGAACTACCTGTCCAAGACCCTGAACCGCCTGGGCGCGCTGGGGGTGCTGCGATCGGTGCGAGGGGTCCAGGGAGGCTACCGGCTGGGGGTGGCGCCGGAGCGGTGCCGCCTGTCGACCATCGTCGAGCCGTTTCTGACCGAATCGGAGCACCACTGCATCATGGGCCATGTGCGCTGCAGCGAGGAAGTGCCCTGCGGAGCGCACCAGCGGTGGATGGGGGTCCTGAATACGGCGAGATCATTTTTTTCGGAGCTGACCATGGCAGACCTGCTGACCCCGCCGGTTACCGGCGCGACCACCGTGAACGACCTGCTCCGCCGGCATGGGGAGCTCGCGCCGCTGCTGAGCCGGCTCGGCATCGACACCTGCTGCGGCGGCGAACAGTCCCTGGAGGAGGCGGCGCGAGGTGCAGGGCTCTCTCTGGCCGAGCTGCTGGCCCGGCTCCGGCCTGCATTGGAGGCGGCATGAAAGTCGCCGAGCACACCAGCGCGTCGAATGTGTTTCTCTCGGTGGTTTCCGCTGCGGGGTACGTCACCGGGGCCGAGGGCGAGCGGGCCGTGGACGCCGGCGAGATCATCGCCCTCGCGCCGCGGGAGCCCCACGGGATGCGCGCGGGAGGAGAGCAGCTGGTGATCGCCGCGTTCATTACGCCCCGGCCGGGAAGCCGCTGAGGTGGAGTGGTTCGTTCGGGCCTTCATGCGGGCCAGCCTGGTCTGGCTCGCGCTCGGGGTCACCCTGGGGGTGGCAATGGCGGTGCATCCCGAGTGGCGGGTCTTCCGCACCGCCCACCTGCACATGAACCTGGTGGGGTTCGTCACCATGATGATCTTCGGGGTGGCCTACTACATCATCCCGAGGTTCTTCGGACAGCCGCTGTTCAGCCGCCGGGTGGCGTTCGCCCAGTGGTTCGCGTCCAACGTTGGGCTGGCGGGCATGGTGGCCGGGTTCATGATGCAGGCGTACGCCGTCCCGGGGTGGACCGGGGTGCTGGTGACGGGCGGGGCGTTGCAGGCGACCGGAGCCTATGCGTTCGCTTACAACATCTGGCGCACCATCGGAGGATCGGCGATTCCGATCCTCCCCGTCACCCCGGCCCCACCGAGCCGGCCGGTGGCCTAGATCGACTTCAGAAACTCTACCAGATCGCGCTTCTGCGCGTCGGTGAGCCCGAGCTTTCGGACCCGGTTGTAGTGGTCGACGACATCCATCAGGGTCTTGGCACTTCCGTCGTGGAAATAGGGCGGATGCTGCCACAGTCCGCGCAACGGGGTGGTCCGGTACATCTTGGTCGCGGTGCGCAGGGCGTAGGCCCCGTCCATGCCGGTTTCGGCGGCGGCGTGGAGCACGCCGGTGTTGTTGTCGGTACCGGTGCGTCCCACGTGGCAGCCGGCGCAGCTCTGGTCGAAGACGGTCCGGCCCCGCTCCGCGCCGGCGGCGTCGAAGCTTCCGGCCGGCGCGGCCGGAGCGGAGATGCTGTGCTGGTAGGCCCGGAGCGCGGCGAGTTTGGGGGTCACCAGGTCCGGGGAGTAGGTGACGTTGATGTTGAGCCGGGAGTCTGAAAAGTTGCCGCGGCCGTGCATCTGGGTCACCGCGACGTAGGCATTCCAGTAGGAGATGGGTCCTTCCGCGGTATAGGTCTCGTTGGTCACCTGCGCGAGTCCGTACGCCGGCGGCAGCACCAGGGGCGTGCTCTTGCCGTCCTGGTTGTAGCGGGGATCGTATTTGCCGGGACCCCAGGAGGAGTACACCCTCTTCTGCGCCGGGGTGATCGCCGGCGAGAGCGCGACGATCGCGCCCACGTTGAGATCGCGATTGGGCCAGCCGTCCAGCCGCTGCCCGATGCCCGGCGCGAAGGAGTTGTCCACCGTGGAATGGCAGAGCGCGCAGGTGATCCCGACGCGCACCAGGGAGTCTTTCCCGCCTACCGACTCCACCGTGCCCTTGAGACCGACGACCGAGTTGAGCTTGAGCAGGGTCACCGTGGTCGCGGGATCCTTGAGGTTGACCTTGCCGTCCTTGATGGCCTGGGCGACGTCCGCGGGGATCGCGGCCGCATCGACCTTGAGGCCGACAGACAGCGCCAGCTCGGGGCTGACCGACTTCTGGATGACCTCGTGCATGCGCGCGGTATCGCTCCAGAACTGCTCGTCCCCGAAGGTCTCGTGCCGGAAGACCTCCTGGCCCGTGGCCACGGTCTCGGCCGACGAAGCACGCGCCGCCGAATCGGTGGCGGCCTGCGCCGCTCCGTCCGGCGGTGGCTCCTTGGACTTGCATCCCGGCAGCAGGAGCGCTCCGACCAGCAGCCACACTCTTGACATCGCCATCGCCACACCTCCCTGAAATGCGGGATCCGTGGGGACCAAAAACACAAAAGGCGCCGGGGGAGCGGATTCTCCGCTTCCCGCGCGCCTTCAACTGACGGGGCCCCTCCGCCTCGTTCGCCAAGGTTCGGCGGCCGGCCATCACAACGCGGGCGGGCTGCCGTGTGTCAATGTACTCCTGACCGAAAACCTGTCAACGTCCGGTCAAGTCCTTACAAAGGAATCAAGGCTGCCGCCACAGCGGATCCGTGACGCACGTCGGCCTCCCGCCAGTTACTAGCTCAGGCCGATCTGCTGGAGGAAGCCCATCAGGTCGTACATGAGGTTTTCCTCCACGATCTGACCGTCGTGCCATTTTGCGATCGTGTAGAAATCCACCTCGAACGACTTGCCGGTCGGTGGGATCTCCTTGCCGCCCATGACCATCGGCCCCTTCATCGTGCCACGGAAGCGGGCGATCGAGCAGGTCCAGTCGCCCGAGGCGAAGAACACGCGATACGGCCGGTTGTCGAGGCGTTGATCGGGGAACGTTTTCCAGAACGCCATCGACTCAGCCGTGTGGTCCTCGATCCCTACCGTGGGATCAGGTTGCCCCGGCCAGCGCACGACCACATCGGGCTTGTGACGCGCGCGAAAGACCTTCACGTCCTGAGCGTTCCATGCGTCGTCCAGCGTTTGCATCAGCTCCATGTTGCGGACTTCCACGCTCGTCGGCATACGGTGCTCTCGGCAGAGGTGGCATAGCGTTCCGTTAAAAGTAGGTCGCGAACCCCACCTGGAATCCGCCGGTCTTGGACGGGGGGTTCCCCGCCGGATCCCTGGAAGACTCCCTCCGGTAGTTGAGCCGGAACACGGTGCCGTTGGCCGGTCGGAAGCTCAGGCTCCCGGTCACCGCATCGAGGTCATCGAAGATGGTAAGTCCCGTGGAGCCGAAGCTCCCCCGGTTGAAATCCACCCGCTCCAGCCGGAGACCGAGGCTCACCACCGGCGCCGCCAGTCCCTGAATCCTCGGATGCCACACCGGCAGCACCGCATCGAGATGCACGCCCCACTGGCGCTCGCCCAGCAATTCGGCCAAATCCCCCGGCACATCCACCCCGGCCCAGGCGGCTTCTCCCCGGAGGCTCAAGCCGCGGACCTCGGTGTTGAAGTCCACCGCAAAAATGGACACGCTGCGTTTCTCGTCCACCGGCTCGCCCTCGATCCGGAAGGTGTTGTACACCCCCCGGTAGAGCGAAACCCCCAGCTCCCCGACCGTGCGGTGCTGAGCCGCGATCCGGCCCGTGAAGGCCGGCGAGCCGTTGTTGTCCTCGGCGAAGCGATCCTCGGTCTTGCCGCTGGGGATGTCGGTGCGGCCGGTCTCATTGAGGATCACCCCGTCGCCCAGCCCGTTCACCAGGTAGGCATCGTAGGACAGGGAGAACCCGGGTGGGGCCAGCCGGCCGTGCGCTCCGAAGCCCACTTCGGAAAGAGTGGAAGGAATGATCGCGGTGGAGACCAGGGGCCGCTCCACGAAATCGTAGCGGGGCGAATCGTGATTGACGTTGAAGGCGCCGATCGGCGGGAGCAGGATTCCGGCCCGGAGCACGAACGACGGATTGACGGTGAAATCCACCAGCGCGGTTTCCAGCGCGATCTCCTCGGTGCCGTGCTCGAACTCCAGCTCGGAGATGAATCGCAGCCGGCGCCCCACCGAGGAAAACAGGAAGATGTTGAAGCGGCGGAGCTCCATGCTGAAGCCCTCGCTCACCCCGTCGGTGCGGAAGTAGTTGGCGTTCCCTTCCGCGTACCCCCCCACCGCCGTCCGCCCCGCCGAGACCAGGAAGGGCCGCTGATAGATGCCGCCCTGCACCATCGAGGTGTCCTGGGCCTGCACGGCGGGAGCCAGCGCCAGCGCCGCGAGCAGCGCCCAGCCGCGGCTTACCACCGGTCGGCGTCGGGCGGAAGCTCGATCAGGATCCGGTCGGCTTCCACCGTCACCGGAAGACGGCGTAACGGGCGCTGGGTGGGGCCCTTGAGAACTTCTCCCACGTTGCTGTACTCGCTGCCGTGGCAGGGACAGACCAGGTGCTCCGCGGCGGGCTCCACCTGGCAGCCCCGGTGCATGCAGCGGGTGGAGACCGCGGAGAAGCTCCCGTCGTCCAGCCGGTACACGTACAGCGGCAGCGCCAGCCCGGGAGCATCCACCAGCGCAAAGCGCCCCGACCCGAAGTCGTCCTTGCGGATGGTGAGCCGGCTCCCGGAGAGCGAGGAATTCACGTAGTGGAAGCCGATACAGCCGGAAAGGGAAACCCCGGCGCACCCGGCCACCGCGCCGGCCTCGAGAAACTGTCGCCGGTTCATAACGACCTCAGGAACGCCAGGAGCAGCTCCTGCTCGGCGGGAGTGAGCCGGCGGAACGCATCCCGGGAGGCGGCCGCTTCACCGCCGTGGAGATCGATCGCCGCCCGGAGGGAACGGGCCCGGCCGTCGTGCAGGAAGAACCCCTGACCTCCCTGGGCGCTCTCGGAGAGGCCGATCCCCCAGAGCGGTGCGGTGCGCCACTCCGAAGTGAGCGCGAGACCTTCGGTGTACTTGTCGTCCAGCTCCGGCCCCATGTCGTGGAGCAGGAGATCGGTGTAGGGATGGAACACCTTGCGGTCCAGCGCCGCGATCCGCGAGGGCCCGGTGGTCATCGAGGCAACGTGGCATTTGGCGCACCCGCTCGACCCGAACAGGGCCTCGCCCGCCACGACGTCGGCGGAGGCCGCATGGCGGCGGGGCGGCGCCTTCAGAGTCTTGAGGTAAAAAACCACGTTGCTCACCGTGTTGGAGGGAATCTCGGGATCGGGGACGTCGTCGCCCGCAAAGTTCCCCACCTGAGGATTGACCGGATCATCCATGATGAGGTCGGAAGTCAGGCCCATGTCCTCCCGGTACGCCGTCACGGTCTGATGGAGCAGGTTGATCGCCGAGGCCTTCTTGCCGAACCGTCCGATGAACCGGCCGCCGATCGGCGTGTGGCGGCCCGGATCTTCCTCGAAGAGCAGCTCCAGCCGGACCAGCTCGGCGATGAATTCGGAGGGATCGATCAGCTGGACCCGGCCGCTGATCCCGTCGCCATCGGCATCGTCAGGGTCGGCCAGCGCGAGCAGGGCGGCGTCCTCCACCGCCTCGAGAAACCCGAGCCCGGTCACGCTGGGCGCGGTGAAGATCGAGGATCCGGTGACGCCCTGGGGAACCACCTCGGAGATGTAGTGGAGAATGGCCCGGTTCTGGATCTGGGGGCCGCCCTCGTAGCGCATCGGATCGAAGACGCCGCCGGCTCCCATCCGCCCGAAGCGGCGCAGGTTGAAGAGCGGATGGCCCTTCCCGTCCCCGACGTGGCAGCTCTCGCAGGCGGTGGCCACGAAGATCGGACCCAGCCCATCGATCGGGCCGAAGCGGCGGCTGAACTCCCGGTCGCC
>DATCXX010000184.1:0-4908 GCA_036565615.1 Gemmatimonadales bacterium
CAGCGGGAGCAGGTGTGCTGCTCCGCGCTCCAGGGGTCGAAGCGGAGCGGCGCGCCGTCGTCGGGGCAGAGCCCACCGTTCCGGGAGAGCAACGCCTTGACCCGCGGAATCAGCGGCGCGCGCGCGAGCAGGGGGGCGGCGCGCTCCCGCAACGTCTCCAGCAGCCGGGTGCGATCGGGATCGGCCGGCAGCGCGGCGGCGAGGGCGGCGAGGTGCTCCGGGGTCAGCATGGCGCGATTATAGTAATTCATGCCGAACGATGCCGCCCTCGAAGAGCTGCTGTCGCGCCCGACCGCCGCGGTGGTGGAGGCCATGCGCGGGGTGGGCGACGGCCTTCTGATCGTGGGCGCCGGCGGGAAGATGGGGCCGAGCCTCGCCCGGCTGGCCCGACGCGCCTCCCGCGAGGGCGGGGTGGAGTGCCGGGTCGTGGCGGTGGCGCGCTTCACCAATCCCGGGCTCGAGCAGGCGCTGCGCGCCGATGGGATCGAGACGATTCGCTGCGATCTGTTCGATGCCGCCCAGGTGGCCGCGCTGCCCGACCTGCCCGGCGTCGTGTTCATGGCGGGCCAGAAATTCGGCACCACCGACAACGCCCCCCAGACCTGGGCGGTCAACGCCTATCTGCCCGGGGTGATCGCGACCCGATTCCCCTCCGCTCGGATCGTGGCCTATTCCACCGGCAACGTGTATCCGCTCTCCGATGCGCGGGGCGAGGGGCCGGTCGAGACCGACCCGGTTGGTCCGGTGGGCGAGTATGCCCAGTCGGCGCTGGCCCGGGAGCGGGTCCTGGAGTTCTTCTCCCGGACCCAGCCCACCAGCATGGCGATCCTCCGGCTCAACTACGCGATCGAGCCCCGCTACGGGGTGCTGCGCGACCTCGCCGACCGGATCCTGGCCCGCCAGCCGATCGATCTGGCGATGGGGCGGGTCAACGTCATCTGGCAACGGGATGCCAATGCGATCGCGCTCCGGGCCTTCGGGTACTGCGCCTCGCCGCCGCTGGTGTTGAATCTGACCGGTCGGCCTGCCCACGGCGTGCGGTGGGTGGCCGAGGAGCTTGGACGGCGGCTCGGGGTCGAGCCCCGGTTCACCGGCGGGGAAGCGGAAACGGCGCTTCTGAGCGATGCGGGTCGGTGCGAGGCGCTGTTCGGTCCACCGGAGATGGGAATTTCGGGAATGCTCGACCTGGTGGCGGAGTGGGTCGCTCAGGGCGGCCGGTCGCTGGGCCGCCCGACCCACTACGAAAGCAGGGAAGGACGGTTCTGACAGTCAACGGTCAACGGTCACCAGTCAACGGTGAACCGGTTACGGCTCCCTTTCGTAGACCAGGGTGAAGCCCTGGAAGAGCTGGGTGAGCCGGAGCTGCCCGTTCCAGGTCATGGTGTAGTTGCCGGAGCCGTCGTTGGGAACAAAGGTCACGGTGGAGCCGCTCACTGTCCAGGTACCCTGGGTCGACTGCACCTCGGTGGTCACCACGCCGCCTTCGGTAATGCGGATCTCGGTCGCATCCCCGAAGGTGCCGTCTTCATCGAGGGTGACCGTACCCATCGTGATTTCCGCTATGTCTTCGCCGATCTGGTCCACGATGACCGGAAGGGAAGCGCCGTCAATGGTGATCAGGTCGTACAATCCCACGAGGTCGTCGGTGTCGGGCCCGGTCGAGTCGCTGCAGGCCGCCAGCGCGACGGCGATTACCCCCGCCCGGATGGTGTTGCCAAGAGAATGCGCCATGATCTGGAGGCTCCGGTTGCGGGTTCTGGTGGGAGACGAGCCCATCCCCTGGGCCCGGCACAGATGACCCGATTTCCTGCTCCCGCCCTCCGCCGGGGGATGGTGATCCCGGCCCATCCGCTCGCCCTCACCGCCGCGCGGAAGCTCGATGAGCGGCGCCAGCGGGCGCTGACCCGCTATTACCTCGATGCCGGCGCCGGTGGCATCGCAGTCGGGGTGCACACGACCCAGTTCGCCATCCGGCGCCCGGGGGTGGGACTCTACCGGCCGGTGCTGGAGCTGGCGGCGGAGACGGTGGGAGAATGGGAAGCGGGGAGCGGGGAGCGGATAGCGAGGGTCGCTGGGGTCATTGGCAGGACCCCCCAGGCGGTGGGCGAAGCCGAGACCGCGGCCGCGCTCGGATATCACCTGGGACTGCTCGGGCTCGGCGCCCTGGCCGATGCGAGCGACGCCAGGCTGATTGCCCACGCCCGCGCGGTAGGGGAGGTCATCCCGCTGATGGGCTTCTACCTTCAGCCGGCGGTGGGCGGCCGGATACTCTCCTATCGTTTCTGGCGGCGCTTCGTCGAGCTGCCCAGCGTCATGGCGATCAAGATCGCTCCGTTCAACCGGTATCAGACGCTGGACGTGATGCGGGCGGTGGCGGATGCCGGGCGTACCGGGGAGATCGCCCTCTATACCGGCAACGACGACAACATCCTGCTTGACCTGCTCACGACCTGGCCGGGCGGCGCCCGCATGGTGGGCGGGCTGCTGGGGCATTGGGCCTTCTGGACCCGCACGGCGGTGCGCCTGCTTGCCAGGGTGCAGGATGCGCGTCGGTCCGGTAACGCATTTCCGTTGCGCCTTTGCGCCCTGGCGCCCGAGATCACCGACGCCAACGGCGCCATCTTCGACGCCGCCAACGGCTTTCGCGGCTGCATTCCGGGGATCCACGAGATCCTGCGGCGGCAGGGGCTGTTGCGGGGGCGATGGTGCCTGGACCCGAAGGAGGAGATCTCACCCGGCCAGGCGCGGGAGATCGACCGGGTCTGCTCGGCCTATCCCCACCTCGCGGACGACCAGTTCGTCACCGAAAACCTGGATCGGTGGCTCCGGTGAGATGTGAGACGTGAAACGTGAGAGGTGAGACGGAAAAACGCTCCCCTCTCACCTCTCACGCCTCACCTCTCACCTTCACGAATGTCCGCAGGTTTTCCGACTCGATCCGCCCCCGTTCCTCTTCGGAGAGGTCCAGCAGGTCCAGCTTCGCCACGCTGGTTTCCGGGATACGGAGCGGCATTCCGGTGCCGAAGACGAATCGCTCCGCACCCATGGTCTCGATCAGCAGCGCCAGGTGATCCTCCGGCGGTCCCCAGATCCAGCAGATGTCCCAGAGGATCCGGGCAGCTTCGGCCGGAGTGGAGCCGAAGTGGACCTGCTCGATGAACTCGCGATCGGCATGGGTGATCAGGAGCCGGACGCCGGAGTGGGAGCGGATCAGAGCCCGGACGGCGTGGGGGGAAAGCTCCTCGGCGCGGTCGTTGGGATGCCGCTGCCGTCCATCCTCGAATCGCACCGCGAGCAGCAGCGGCAGTCCCGACTCGGCGCATCCCGCGGCCAGCTCCAGCATCGCGCCGCCGGCCGGATCGGCGCCGTAGAAGGTCGGATCGCTCCGTACAGCGGGAGCTCCCCGCTCCCGCGCTTCGGCCAGCACGTCTTTCCAGTTGGCCAGCTCGGGATGGACCGCCGGCACCGGCCGGAGTCTCGGGTGATGCTCGACCGCGGAATAGAGCAGCGGGTTGCCTTCGGTCGGATCTCTCCAGAAGACGGCCGAGAGATTAGAGAGCCAGGCCTGCTCCACCCCGATTCGGTCCATGGCCGCCAGCAGCGCCTGGGGCGAGCCGCCGGGAGCGTGGCGGAAGGGGTACCGGCCGAGGAAGGCGTTGACGTCGATACGCATGGCGAGTCTAGTTTACTCCAGTGGAGCAGGTTCTGCTTCAGAGGAAAGAGAGCGGAGGGCCCGATGAACATCAATACCATCCCGGTCGTCGAGACCGCGATGCTGATTCGCAGGCCGGTGGCGGAGGTGTTCGAGGCCTTCGTCGATCCGGCGATCACCTCCCGGTTCTGGTTCACTCGGAGCAGCGGCCGGCTGGAGCCAGGCCGGACGGTGCGCTGGGACTGGGAGATGTACGGCCATTCAGTGGAAGTGAAGGTGAAGTCGGTGGAGCCAAACCGGCGCATCATGATCGAGTGGGAGGGAGAGCCGGATCCCACGACCGTCGAGTGGGATTTCGACTCTCGCAAAGATGGAACCACGCTTGTCACGGTGACCAATCGCGGGTTTGGGGGCGACGGCACCGAGATAGTCCGCCAGGCGCTCGATTCCATGGGCGGATTCACCATCGTGCTCTGCGGCGCGAAAGCGCTGCTGGAGCACAACGTCGCCCTGAACCTGATCGCGGACCGATATCCAGATGGGCACGGCTAGCGTCGCGCGGTTGGCGACCCTGTTCCTCTTTGCGCTGGTCGCGAGGGGAACAGGGCAGGGACCGGTTCAGGTACCCCAGTCCCTGGTTGCGCCCGGGGTGTCATGCACCCGTGCCCAGCTGGAGGCCGGGGCGAAGCCGGACACCAACGACACCCAGGGGATCATTCCCCCCGTCCCCAAGCGGCCGTTCGCGCGACCCCGGCTGGCGCTGTCACCCCTGGCCGGCCCCGACACCACACTGCTCAGATTTGTGGTGGACACCACTGGGGAAATCGACCCATGCAGCGTGCGGGTCCTGCGGGAGTCCTCCCGTGAGTGGACCGAGAGCGTCGTGGAGGCAATCCTGCAAGGGCGGTTCGTTCCGGCCAGATCCCAGGGTCGCCCGATCCGCTACGTCATCACCTTTCAGTACAGGCAAGAGTGAGTCCAGGAGGTCCTGCAGGTCCGTCTCACCTCTCACCTCTCACCTCTCACCGCCTCAAAGCTTCCCCTGGGAAAGATGTCCCGGGCATTCCCGCACCGCACCCGCTCCAGCTCTCCCGCGGGAAGCAGGTGCTCCAGGCAGCGGAGCTTGGCCCATCCGGTACAGAGGGTGATGTCCGCGCCCCAGAGCAGCCGGCCCGGGCCTACCGCGGCGATGCACGCCTCCAGCATGCCCCCGTCCACGCCGCTCCCCGACAGATCCACATAGACGTTCTCCAGCC
>DATCXX010000195.1:0-22219 GCA_036565615.1 Gemmatimonadales bacterium
TCGGCCGGCTGGAGAATCGCATTGGCTTCCCCGACCAGCGGCTCGTTTGGAATCGCGGTCGCCACCACCGCGCGAAGGGCGTTGGCGGCCAGGTCGTTGTTGATGTTGCCGGTCTGTCCCGCCGCCGCCAGCGCGCTCCGGGTCGCGGCGAGCGCATCCTCCACTTCCCGCTGCCGGTATCCCAGCTCGGAGAGGTTCGAGGCCGCCTGCGCCCGGGTGACATACTCAGGGAACCGCTGTTCGACCCGCTGGAGCACCCCGGCCGTGGAGGCGGGGAGCGACTCGGCGAGGTATCCGTCGGCCAGCTTGCCCATGAGCGGCACGCCGACGGCGCCCGCCATGCCCAGCCCGACGCCCGCGGTGAGCACGATCCCGAGGGAGCCGGTCCGCGGCATCTTTTCGCTGACCACACCGACCATCGTGGGGAAGAAGAACGCGACCCCCCAGGCGAAGACGGTCGCGGCGGCGAACGCGCTCCAGGTGCCCGACGCGAAGCTCAGCAGGAAGAGCCCGGAACCGGTGAGGAGGGCGGCGGTGAGCAGCATCCCGGTAGGGGCCAGCCGTTCGACGAAGTGCCCCGCCAGCGAGCGCAGCACCACCATCCATCCGCTGATCCAGACCAGCACCAGAATGCCGTGCAGGCCCGCGGCCTGGAGCACCGCCGGCACCCAGCGCATCGGCCCCAGCTCGAGCGAGGTGGTGATCGCCATCATCGCCAGCATCAGCAGAAACAGGGGACTGGTGAGGGTGTACCGGAACATCTCGCGGACCGGAATGCCGAGCTGGGCGGTCTCGGTCTTGGGAAATCGCTGCGGCAGCACCATCGCGCCGTAGACCAGAATCGGCAGGTAGATCACCGCGAGCTGGTAGGGCCAGGCGGCGAACCGCCCACCCCAGGTCGACAGCACAAACCCGGTGATGCCGCCCAGGACGATGCCGATCGGGAAGAAGGCGTGAAACCAGTTGAGGTGCTTGGTCTTCTGATCGGGAAAGAGCGCGGCCACCAGCGGATTGCCGGTCACCTCGATCATGCCGTTGCCGGCGGCGAGGGTGGCCGCGCCCACCAGCAGGAGCCAGAACGCGGAGGGATCGCCGGCCCGGGAGGCCGCCGAAATCATGAGGGTGATCCCGGCGAGATGCCCCAGGAACGCCAGCCGGGCGCCATTCTTGAGCCCGAACCCCTCCAGCAGGGGCCCCATGACCAGCAGGGAGATCGCCATGCCCCACAGCGCCGCCCCGCCGATCAGGCCAACCTGGTAATTGGTCAGGATGAACTGCTGCTTCAGCGGCACCAGGATGTTGCTGACCAGCGCGAAGGATGCGCCGGTCGGGATGAGCGCGAGACAGATTCCGAAGAAAAGCCGGCGCCGGTGAAGATCATCCGGCCCCGCGGACGGCTCGGTCATGGGCGATGCTCCGGAAGGGAAGGCGTGCGACTCAAGTATATCGCCTGCGCCGCTACGCGATCACGAAGGCCCGCACCGGGAAGGTTCCGAAGCCCCGGACCTTGACCGGCACCCCGAAGAACCGGCTCCCCTGCTCCGGCACCGCGCGGAGGCCCCGCAGGTGCTCCACGATCGGAATCTCCCGGCCCAGCAGCACGGTGTGCACCGGGCGGGACCCGTCATCGGTATCGTCGATGTTGAAGGAGTCGATGCCGACCAGCGCGGCGCCCGCGTCGGCCAGCCACTCCGCCAGCTCGCCGGTCAGGTGGGGATGACCCTCGAAGTAGGCCTCGGTCCGCCAGTGCCGGTCCCAGCCGGTCTCGATCAGCACCGCCCGGCCCCGCACCGCCTCGCGACCCAGCGGAATCCTGTCGATCGCGCGCTCCGAGCCGGGAGGAATCCGGATGACCACACAGTCGAGATTGGCGAGCGAGGGGAGGGGGAGATCGGCGAGATCCTTGCCGTCGGGGTATCGGTGGAACGGGCTGTCCACATAGGTCCCGGTGTTGGCGACCATCTCGATCTTTCCGATCTGGAATTCGGTGCCTTCGGCGTAGAGCGCGCGGGACCGTTCCCGGCTCAGGTAATCGCAGATCACCGGGGCGGGGAGACCCTTGTAGGTGACCATGCCGTGTTCCACGGTGTGGCTCACGTCGATGAGCCGGCCTGGAACCGGCGGCAGCGTCATGCTCGCCGCGCCTAGAGGTACTTCATCATGAGCACGGCACTGTCGGGACACATGTCGCTGAACTCCCGGGTCCGCCGGATTTCCGGCGGCGCCTTCTCCCGGGCCACCCGCACGTACCCCAGGCGCTCGAAGAACCGGTCCGCGGTGGTGGTGAGCAGGTAGACCGTCTCGACCCCTTCACGCATCGCGTGGCCCTCCGCCGCTTCCACCAGCGCGGTTCCACTGCCCGCGCCGCGGGCCCCGGCATCCACCGCGAGCGAGCGCAGCAGGGCGGTCGCGCCCAGCAGCTCGAGGCCCACCACCCCCACCGGCCGGTTGCGCGGACCCAGGCCGAGAAAATGGCTCAGGTCGGCCTCGTCGAGGTCGTCGATCGGCAGCCCGGCTTCGCCCACCAGCCGGAGAACCTGGGCCAAGTCGGGCCGGAGGAACACCCGGGCCGGATTCAGAGCCATGTGATGTCAGGGGAGTTCATCATCGGCACCGGCGGAGAAAGCGGGAGGGAATGGAGCAGCGGGGGCGATACCGGCACCCCCGCTGTCTCCTTCGGACCGGCCCGGTCCGGCGTCCAGGTCCGGCCGGTTACGGGGCGCGGGTGGCCCCCAGCCGCAGCCGGGTCACCGAGTCGGCTCCGGTGGTCACATAACGCGCCACCAGGGATCCCACCAGCTTGCCGTCCCGCATCCGCATCACGGTGCGGGTGGTCACCTGCACCCCCGGTCTCAGCACGCTCTCGAAGGGCCCGAACTCGGTGGTGATGCTGTCCCCGGCCACTTCAATGACCCGGGTGGGAAGCGGGGGCCGGCCCGGAACGATGGTCACCCAGCCCGAGGTGTCCGCGGTCGCCGTCATCTCGGAGGTCACCAGCACGCTGTCGCTGTTCTCCGCCATCGTGCGGACCGTCCACTTGCCCGCGACCTCGGCAAGGCTGATCGGCGCCGGCGCGGGGGCGGCGACCGCCGTGGTATCCGCCGCGGGTGGCGCGTCGGGCTTGCTGCACCCTGCGACAACAGCCGCACAACAAAGCGAAACGAAGAACCGCATGGTCCCTCCGTAGAAGTGGATGTCGGGCCGGGAGTCGGCTCGCCGAGCCGGCGAATGTACGGCCTCTTGGGGGAGTCGGCAATTGCCCGCTGAGGGAAGGGGCAGGTTACCACCGCATGGCGTACCCCAGGCGGACCGGGCTCCACACCACGCGATACGAGCCGGTTCCGTCTCCCCCGGCGATCCGGACCACCCGGACCCAGCTTCCCACCCGGATCGCGCCGAGCGCCAGCTCGGCGCCGGCCTGGGCGCTGGGGTAGACGGCCCCGAAGTCGTCGCCCCCCAGCAGCGCCGCCCCGATCGGGGAAAGCGCCACCGTGAAGCGCGGAGAAACCCGGAGCCCGAGCACCGGATACGCGGTGGCCCACTCCCGCAGCCGCCCGAACTCCGGGCCCCCGAGCACCACCCCGTAGACCGGGCCGGCCGTCAATCCGATCCCCAGCCGAAAGCTCCCCGCGCCGTGCACGTACTGGATCCCGCCCGCCAGGGGTTCTGCCGTGACGGTCAGCTCGTTGGCCGGGAAAGCCGGCGCCGGGGTCGCCTGGGCCCCGAGGCCGGTGGCGCCCGGCCGGCAGACCAGCGCCAGCAGCAGGAGCGCCCGCACCGCCCCTTCCCGGAGAGCCCGGCCCATCCGGACCAGTCGGACCGTTGCGCCACCCGGAAGCCGGTGGGCCACCGGCTCCAGCCGCTCATAACCCGCATCCCGGTAGAACGGCTCTCCCGGAAGCGTCGCCATCAGCTCGGCCCGGCGGAACCCGGCACGCGCGGCGCAGGACTCGGCGTGGCTGAGCATCCGCCGGCCCAGGCCCTGTCGCGCCCACTCGGGCCGCACGAAAAACGCCCGGATCCGCGCGGCCTCGGTCGCCGGATCCAGGAGCGGGTCGAGGGTTTCCTTGGCCTGGTCTCCGCCGAACAGCGTCCGTCTCCCGCTCCACCCTCCGCAGGCTGCCAGGGTCCCGTCCCGCTCGATCACGAAATAGGTCTGGTCGGCGATGAGCTGGGTATCCACCCCGAACACGTGCCGGATGAGCAGGTCGGTCTCTTCCGGGGTGTAAAACCCCCCGCTCAGGCCCCGCGCGGAGGCGGCGATCAGGACGTTGAGCGCGGGCACCTCGGTGGATCGGGCCGGACGAAGCAGGTCGGTCATCGGAGCGGGTACCGGACCCGCCGGGCGGAGCTCACGCCCGGCTCATCGGGGAGCGCGCTTGGCAACCTCGGCCCGATACGCTTCGCTCGCGTAGATCGCCACTTCGACCCTCCGGTTCCGCTGGCGGCCCGCCTCGGTGTCGTTGCCGGCGACCGGCTCGGTTTCGCCCAGGCCCCGGGTCGCGATCCGGTTCCGCGCGACTCCCTGCGACGCCAGGTAGGCCGAGGCGGCGCTGGCACGGCGCTCCGACAGCGACTGGTTGTAGTTCGCAGTCCCCAGCGCATCGGTGTGCCCGACGATCAGCACGTCGGATCCCGGGTACTTGTCGAGGCTGGCCGCCAGCTCCCGCAGATTGGCCTGGGCTTCCGGCCGGACTACGTCGGAATCGAAGTCGTAGAGCAGGCCGGACTCGAAGGTGACCTGAATGCCCTCGCCCACCCGCTCCACCTTGGCGCCCTTGATGTTCTGTTCCAGCTCCCTGGCTTGCTTATCCATCTGGGCGCCGATGATGGTGCCGGCGACGCCGCCCACCACCGCGCCGATGATCGCTCCTTTGGCGGTGGACCCGGCGGCCGCTCCCACCGCGCCTCCGACGACGGCCCCGCCCGCGGCCCCGACCACCGCGCCGGTCTGGGTCTTGCTGGCGCAGCCGGCCAGGACCGCCACGCCGGCCAACACGAAGAATCCCGTGCGCTTCATGGACTGCTCTCCTCCCGAGGGTTCAGGAGGTGAGACGATCCGGAGGGAAGGGGCCGCACGCCGGCCGGCAACCGGCAGGATCAGAAGGGGCAAAGCAGGGCGAATTCCGAGGCGGCGTTCGAGCCCGCCTGCACGACGTCGTAACTCCGGTGCACCGACTGCTGAAACCCCTGGTCCGGGCGCATCAGAAAGAGGTACACGTGAAACTGGGGCCCCGACTCATTGAGCTGGGAGCTGGCGTCGTCGCGGAGCCACTTGAAATTGTCGTAAGAGGGCGAGAGCGGGTGCGATCCCGAGCTTCGCACCACGACCAGCAGGGCATCGGCATCCCGCACCACCGAGGTGTCGGACCAGCGGCAGAACCGGAGGATGCGGCCGGCCTCCCGCTGGGTGGACGGGGAGGGCGCGTAACTGTGGACGATCGGGCCCCGCGGGGCGGGGCCCTGCCCGGTGAGCGGCACGCCGACCAGGAGGAGGGCGGTCAGCGCCGGCCACCGCCCCCCGGCTCTATTGCGCGGGCGGGAGGGTGTATTCGAACTGGTAGGAATGTTTCCCCTCGGCAATGATGATGGCCATGGTGCCGGCGAGCCCGGTCAGTCCCTCGGTACCGGAGTCGGGAACCACGGTGATCAGCAGAGACTGCACTCCGCGGGTCATGGTGCCGCTGTGCTGGAGCACGAAGCTGCCGCGCCGCCCCTGCAGGGTGCCGGTCACCCGCTCGATGGCGACATAACCCGCGGATTCCTTGACCGAGGTCATCGCGGTCAGCATCTCCCCCTTGCTGGTGCCCACCAGGTCGCCGCGGAATTCCTTGTCGATGGAGAGCCGTCCCAGTGCGGCGGCGCCGTGATCGTGGGCGGCCGGCTGGGGGGCCAGCTTGACCTCGAAGGTGCCGCGCGCGGTGGCCACGACGGCCTCCTTGGGGGTGGGGGAGGCCGGCAGGAGGAGCAAGACCGCCGCGAAGCGGCGCCATCGGAGGTGCATATCGGCAATATAAAGCGTGGCGCCGGTCACGCTCCGCGCCCCGCCCGGGCCCAGCCGCGGGCGAATCCCGCCCCCATCAGCACTCCCACGCCGACCAGACCGGTGCTCATGACCGCCGCCACCGGCGTGTCCATGTTGGAGAGGGTGATCGCGATTGCCACCCCGAAGCCGATCAGTCCGCCCACGAATCCCCCCCGGATCTCCGCGGCGGGAATCCAGCCGAGCCGCCTGGCGACGCCCAGCGCGATCAGCAGACCGGCGATCCCTCCGAGGATCGCGCCTGCCTTGAGGCCGGTAGGACCGCCCGCATTCCCCAGAATCGAGCCGCCCACGGTGGCGAGGCCGGTGACCAGCCAGCAGAGCAGCAGCGTCGGGAACGTTCTCATATGGCATCCCCCATCCTGAGCATGTCGGCGCATCGCCGGGGACGGCGATCGTGGATCAGCCAGCCCCGGAAACCGGAATACGGCTGGCTGGCGAGGATCGCCGCGCCCCCGGCTCCGGAAGACAGCCGGCGCAGCGCGGCGGTGCAATCGGCCCGGGCCCGCCGCAACAGTGCTTCCCGCCCGGCCCCGGCCAGGGCAAGACCCAGCCCGAGCACCAGCAAGAGCAGCAGGGTCCCCCGCCCCGTCCGGCGCCGGCCGATGAGGTCGCTGTTCCAGCGGCTCCATAATGCCATCGGGTGGGCCCCCGCCAGCAGCGCCCCGAGCAGGCCGGCGGCGACCATGGCCGCCGCACCCGGATCGAATCCCGCGCGGGCGGTCACCAGGATCGTCGCCGTGAGCGCCAGAATGACCGTGATCAGCCCGAGGCGTTCCCTGCGCCGCTGCCGCGCCTGGTGGGTCTCCCGGGTCGCGGCGTGCCACGCGCCCCGATACCTGGGGTGGAGGTCCACCTGGATCGCGTGACCGGGCATCGCACTAAGCTACCGCCGAATCAGGTCACGGCCGAGTCACGGGCGCCGGCCATCTTCCCGGTGTCGCTTCACTGGAGACGCGCCGTGCTGGCCAACTGGATCACTCTCTCCCGGCTGCCCCTGCTCCTGATCAGCGTGCTGATCATGTACCGCGGCGGCCCCACCGTCCAGATCGCGGGCGTCGCGGTGCTGCTGATCGGTCTGATGCTGGATACGGTGGACGGCATGGTCGCCCGCAAGACCGGGAAGACCAGCCTGTTCGGAAGCGTCCTGGACATCGCGGCCGATCGGGCCTACGAGCTGGTGCTGTGGATCAGCTTCGCCCATCTCCGCCTGCTCCCGGTGGCGATTCCCCTGATCGTGATTGCGCGGACGACCCTGACCGATGCTTTCCGCAGCATCGAGGTCGGGGAGGGCATCGCGCCGTTCGCCCAGCACCGCACCGGGCTGGGACGCTTCCTGGTCGCGTCGACCTGGATGCGGGTCGGCTATACCGTCAGCAAGACGACCACGTTCTGCGGGTTGGCGCTGGTGCATGCTTTCGGGGGATTTCCGGCGGGCACGACTCTGCATGGTGCCGTCGCGCCCCTGCGATCCGTCTTTGCGGTCACCGCCTGGGTGGCGGTGGGTTTCTGTCTTGCCCGCGGCCTGCCGGTGCTGGGGCACGCCGCTCGCCGGTACTGGGGCGGAGCCCCGGCCGTGCGAGCGACCGCCGGGCGTTAGAACGCCGGCGAGACTTCGGAGAGCTGGTAGGGGTACTTCTCCCGGCCGGTCAGGCCGTCGAGGACGCCTTCCTTGGTCAGGCGGTCTTCGGCAAAGAAGAGATAGGCGCGGACCTTGTTCCCGTGCGCCAGCAGCTCCTCCTCGGTGCAGCCCGAGCCGGCGGTCAGCTCGGCCAGCAGCTTGGCGTAGCCGCGGGGGTTCTTGGTGGGCAGGTTGGGCCGGGAGAGCATGAAGCAGAGGCGGTCGAACGGGCTGCTCCACTGAACGTTCAACGGCCCGCAGGCCGGGGCCGCGCCGCTGACGGGAGGAAAGGCGGTCGCGCGCTGGCGCTTCTCGGCTTGGGTCAACGTGGTCATGGTCGCTCCTGCGTGGAAAGCCTGCCGAAAACAAGTCCCTGGATCGACCTGAAAGATAGCCGATTTGAGGCTCCCGTGCCGGAATCGCAGATCAGCGCAATCGCCGCAGCTCCACCTCGGAGAGGATGAACCCGAACGCCGGCCAGCCGCCGGAGCTGACCGAGCGCTCGAACCAGGTGCGGGCCCGGGCGGTGTCGCCCCGGACCAGGTACCAGTTCCCCACCCCGTAGCTCAGGGTCGCCGCCGCCACATCGGTGGTATCGGCGGGGGTGATGACGGCATCAGGCCCGATTTCCCCGCGATAGAGTCGGAGCCGCTGGGTGTAGGCATTGGACACCGGGAGAGAGTCGGGGCGGCGGTCCAGCATGGCCTTCGCCTCGGCGTTCTTGCCGGCCCGGGCCAGCGCCATCCAGAGCCAGTCGGTCGCGCCGGCCAGCTCACCGGGGTTGGGCGCCCGTGGCTGCGCGCTGGCAAAGGCCCGGGCCGCGCCCTCGAAGTCGCCGTCCGCGAACCGCACGATGCCCAGGTGATACAGAATGCCGTAGTTGGTGCTGTCGAGGCGGAGACCGCGGGTCAGGTCTTCGCGGGCCCGATCCATCTCCCGCACCGAGAGATACCGGTGACCCCGCCAGCGGAGCAGGGTCGGGTTATCCGGCGCGAGCGCCAGTCCCCGGGTAAACGTCGCGATGGCTTCCCGGAACTGCCGCGCGCCGGACTGCGCCAGTCCCAGCGCGAGGATGCGCTCCACGTTCCGGGGATCGGCGGCCAGCTCCCGTTCGGCTTGCGCGATGGTGCCGGTGTCGGGAAGCGAGCGGTATTCCACTCCGGCCGGCGAACGGTACTGCACCGATTGGGCGCCGGCCGCCGCGGCGCCCAATCCGGACGCCGCGAGGACCAGGACGATGACCCGGAAGTGGCGCACTAGGACCGGGGCTTCCACATCGCGGCGTCCAGAATGGACCAGAGGTGGATGACCCAGCCCAGGAGCACGATCCACAGCAGGATCGCAGCGCAGAACATGAACGCTGCCTTGAGCAGCCGGCCCTGAATGAGCTGGCCGAGCCCCGGAATGAAGAAGCTCGCCAGCGCGGCGATCACGTTGCCGGTGGATCCCTGTCCCGCCATGCTGCCTCCCTGTGGAGCCTGCTCCGGCAATCTGCCTCCGCTCACTCGGGGGCGAAAGCCCGGTTGATTTCCGCGAACGTCACGGCACGCCCCAGAGCGCTGAAGCTTCCCTGCCCCGCGATCTCCCGGGCCGCCTCGAGAAACCCGGTCCAGGCCGTCCGCGCCAGCGCCCCGCCCACGCTGATCCGGCGCACCCCGGCGCGGGCCAGCTCCGCGACGGTAGTGAAGCCACTGCTCACCAGCACGTTCACCGGTTTCGGAGCCACGGCGGCGACCACCGCGGCGATGTCGTCGGGCTTGGTGATCCCCGGCGCATAGAGACACTCCGCGCCGGCCTCCGCGTAGGCGGTGAGTCGCCGGATCGTCTCGGCCAGATCGGGGCGCCCCACGATGAATCCTTCGGACCGCCCGGTGAGCAGCACCTGCGTTCCGCTGGCGTCGATCGCCCGCCGGGCGGCCCGGATCCGCTCGACGGCGAGCGGAAAATCCACCAGCGGCCGGGCCGGATCGCCGGTCGAATCCTCGATCGAGACCCCCGCGATTCCGGTGGCGGCGGCGGCCGCCACGTTCCGGGCCACGCCGGCGGGATCGGTCGCAAACCCACCCTCGAAATCGGCGTTGACCGGCACGGCGACGCTCCCGGCGACGGCGCGAAAGTGGCTGAGCGCCTCGTCGAGGGTCACTCCATTGTCGGGACGCCCCAGCGACCAGGCGAACCCGGCGCTGGTCGTCGCGAGGGCGGGAAAGCCCAGGCCGGCCAGCAGCCGCGCGCTTCCGCAATCCCAGGGATTCGGGATCACGAAGCAGCCGGATTGATGGAGCTCCCGGAACCTGCGGCAGCGATCGGTAGGCACGGCGGCGCTCCCGGTCATGGGTCAGGGCGAGCTGATGGTGTACCGGATCAGCACCCCTTCGACGAATTCCGCGGTGATCCGGCGGTCGCGGGTTCGGTAGGTGGAGGTGCTGACGGTCAGGGTTCCCTCGGTCCGCCTGGAGATGGAATCGGGCCGCCCCAGCATCGCGTCCACCTCGTCCATGGTGAGTCCCTTGCGAAGCTCGCCGAGACCGGTAGCCGGCCGGGGGGCGCCCGGCTCCGCCATCCGGGAAAAGTCCACGTACTCGGCCAGGGCCTGCATGACGCTCTCCGGGGTCATCGCGTCCAGCGGAACCTGCGGGTCATAGCGGAGATTGAACCGCGAGCCTCCCTCCAGCCGCCGCTGCCGGATGTTGGCTTCCTTGACCTGCTGAGCCTGCTGGGCTTCGGTCCGGTTGCGGGCGTCTTCCCGTTGCCGGGCCCGTTTCAGCGCGTCGAGCTCCTCCCGGAGCTTCCGCAGCTGGGCCGGATCGGTCGTCTTCGGGATGTCCCGCTCCAGATTCTTTTCCCGCTCGCTCTTGGAGGCCAGCGGCACCGACACATAGGGACTGGTGTCGTCGCCGAAGGTGCCGTAGCCCCCGCCTCCGAGCTGGAATTCGATCAGGTCCTTCTTGAGCCGGATTTTCGTCACCAGCACTTCCTCCCCGCGCCGGATCGAGGTCCCGTAGCGCTTGAGCCTGCTGGCGTGGCGAGGGAAATCGATCGGCTGCGACCGCTCCGGATATACGTCCACACCTTCGGAGCTGCCGGGCATTTCGAGTTTCACCCGGACGCTCGACCCCTCGAAAAAGGATCGCAGCCGCTCCTCGGACTGCGCGGCGGCCGGCTGGGCGATGAGCCCGAGCATGGTGAGCATGAGCGCGGTGCGCATGGAGTATCCTTGCCAATCGGGGCTCGTGACGATCAAATCTTCCGGCAGGAAACGTAGCGTCGGACACCGGGAACGTTAAGCCGTGACATCGACACCGGCGCCGGGTAGCTTCCCCGGTCGGATGAACCTCCTCGGAATTCACCACCTGACCGCGGTCTCCGCCAGCATCCGCGAGAACCACCGCTTCTACACCGGAACGCTCGGGATGCGGCTGGTGAAGCGCTCCGTCAACCAGGATGACGTGAGCGCGTACCACCTCTTCTATGCCGATGCGCTGGGCACCCCGGGTACCGATCTCACCTTTTTCGACTGGGACGTGGCGCCAGAGGTCCGGGGAACCCGCTCGATCACCCGTACCCATTTGCGGGTCGCCGGCCTCGCGGCCCTCCAGTTCTGGGAGCGACACCTGGCCGATCAGGGGATCTCTTCGACCGGCATCGCGGAGCAGGACGGTCGCCTGACTCTGGATTTCGAGGACCCCGAAGGCCAGCGGCTCGCCCTAGTGGACGACCAGGGTGCCGGGCCGGCCCATCCCTGGCAGCGGAGCCCGGTGCCCGCCGAGCACCAGGTGCGGGGCCTCGGTCCGATCCGGATGAGCGTGCCGGTCCTCGCCCCCACCGATGCGCTGTTGCGGGGAGCTGCGAACATGCGGCCGGTGCGGGAGTACCCCCACCCCCGCAACGCGAAGCACCTGGTGCATGTGTACGAGATGGGAGAAGGCGGTCCGCACGCCGAGCTCCACGTGGCGGTCCAGCCCGATCTGCCGGCGGTGCGTCCCGGCGCCGGCGGGGTGCACCACGTCGCCTTTCGCACCCCCGACGCCGACTACGACGCCTGGGCCGAGCGGCTGAACACCCTGGGCGTGCCGAACAGCGGCAAGGTGGACCGCTACTGGTTCCGGAGCCTGTATTTCCGGGAGCCCAATGGGGTGTTGTTCGAGATCGCGACCGAAGGGCCGGGGTTCGGGGTGGACGAGGATCCCGAGACCCTGGGGGAGAAGATCGTGCTGCCGCCCTTCCTGGAGCCGGACCGCGAGCAGATCGTGGCCAACCTCAAACCCATCGACTGAGACCCACCATGCAACCACTCCAGCTGGTCGTCATCGCGTCTGTGGTGTCCTTTGCGGCCGGCGCGGGTGTGGTGTGGGCCCGGCAGCAGGTCCCCGGCGCTACCCGCCGGGAGCCCCAGTTCGAGAACGAGCACATGCGGGTCTGGAAGTCCATCATCATGCCGAAGCAGCCGCTCACCCAGCATCGCCACGAGCACGGCCGGGCGCTGATCGCGCTCACCGACGGACAGCTCAAGGTGGTCGACCCCGAGGGCAAGGTGCTCGACATCTACAACTGGGAGCGCGGGAAAGCCTACTGGCTCGGCAAGGATCCGCCCGGACAGACCCACGCCGACGTCAACGAGACCGATCGGCCCATCGAAGTCATCGTGGTCGAGCTGCGCAAGGACTAGCCGGCTGCGGGCGGGGAGTACGATCTGGTCCGCCGCTGCCAGGGTCATCGTGCCGGTCAGGCGCCCCGGAGGCTGGCATCGGCGTCGGACGCCGCCGCCCGCCACATCGACAGCTGCCCCAGGTGATAGCCGAGGTGCCCGGTCAGGATATAGACCACGAAGCTCCCGGCAGTCGGGAAGGCTCCCCGCGCGGGCTCATAGGGGTTGGGCAGAGCCAGGGCGTCCGCGGCGGCAGTAGGCGCCGTGGCGATCAGGTCCCGGTACACGGCATGGAACGCGTCCACCAGATCCTGCATCGGCGGATAGGCGCCCCCGTCCCGCAAGGGTGTCGTCCCCGGGGAAAACAGCGGGCGCCATTCCTTCGGCACCAGGGGAGGCCGGCCACAGAGCTTCCGGGCGAAATCGCCGGTGATGACCAGGTGGCCGACCAGCCAGCCCGCCGTCTTCACACCGGGTGCGGGCTCGAGCCCGCGATGGACATCCGCAAGACCGGTGAGCCACCGCTCGTACTGGCTGAGCAGAAAGGCACCCTGGGCCGCCGCGGCCTGTATGGACATCCCGGCACCGGAAGTGGGAGTGGTCATCGTTCCACGAAGCGATAGCTGCCGTGGCTGTCGTAATCAATCCCGTGCTTGACCTTGAGCTCCTGAATGTACCGCAGCTGCCCCGCGGTGTGCGGACTGGCCACCCCGTCGCCCAGCGGCTCGTTGGTATGCAGCAGAATCTCTTCCAGGCAGCTCGACAGGCTCATGCGCTTGTAGCGGGCCAGGTCCTCGAGCAGTGCCGCGAGCCGTTTCTCCAGCCGGACCGGGACATCCACCCGCTCGATCGGCAGCGGGTCCTCCATGTGGTAGATGTAGTGCCCGAAGCTGAGCTCGTAGCCGTGCAGGTCGCGGATCCGGTAGTCGCGCAGGCCATACAGACGATCACCCGGCGGCACCACGACTTCGACGCCCCCGGCCCGGTGGAACTCGTGCAGCTCATCGGCGTCGCCGATCACGAAGTACACCGAGCACCCGGCGGGATTGGGCGTGCCCCGCTCCAGGAACATCTGCACTTTGCCCAGGTTCACCCCGGCGATGTCGGGTGGATCGCCCCAGGTGAATCCCAGCGTGAAGCCCAGCTTGGCGGTGTAGTAATCGGTGGCGGCGCGCACGTCGCGGACCTGCAGCGACGGGTGCTGGCGCTCGCAGTCGACCTGGGGAGGCTGAGTCGTCATGACGTCACTCTTCGGTTTCGGAACAAGACGGCGGCCTGCCGCATGTCAGCCGCGGCCAATCGACGCCGGTCCGATGCGGGAGATGGCGGTGGTGCCCGCGAGACGCATGGTCCGCTCCAGCTCGGCCCGCAGCAGGCCGATGACCTTCTCAACCCCAGGCTGGCCGAAAGCCGCGAGACCCCACACATAGGGACGGCCGATGCAGACCGCCCGGGCCCCCCGGGCCAGCGCCTTGAACACGTCGTTGCCCCGGCGCACGCCGCCGTCCATCAGCACCGGGATCCGGCCGCCCACCGCTTCGACCACCTCCGGCAGGCTGTCGATCGTGGCCCGCCCACTCTCTTCCGCCCGCCCGCCATGGTTGGAGACGATGACCCCGTCGATGCCGGCCCGGAGCGCGAGCGTGGCGTCTTCATGGGTGACGATGCCCTTGAGCAGAAGCTTGGCCTTGGTGATGTCGCGGAGCCGGTTCACGAAATCCCAGGTCAGCGCCGAAGCCCGCATCTCGGGGCGGCGCAGACTCAAGCCCCGGAACATCGGCTTCTGCGCGAAATAGGTGGACTCCCGCTGGTTGGGCGCGCCATGACAGGCCGAGCAGTCCCGGGTATCGCTCCGCGCCAGCCGGGCGGCGGTCAGGCGGTTGCTGTCCACCGGAAGATCCACGGTCAGCACGATGGCCGGGCAGCCGGTCTGCTCCGCGCGGGCCACCAGCGCCTGGGTGACGTCCCATCGCGAGGTGGGATACAACTGGTACCAGGTCGGCTCTCCCCGCGCCTCGGCGACTTCCTCGACTCCGCTGTTCGCCACGGTCGAGAGAATCTGGAGCGTGTTGGTGCTGCGGGCGGCACGGGCCGAGCCCAGCTCCCGGTCGGGATGAAAGGCGAGCTGGCCGCTCACCGGAGAGAGCGCAATCGGGGAGGGCCACTCCCGGTCGAAGATCCGCACCCGGGTATCGACCGTGGTGACGTCCACCAGGCGGCGGGGCCTGAGGTAGAGCCGGGCAAAGCCTTCTTCATTGGCGCGCAGGGTGGCCTCGCCGTCCACCCCGGTCGCCATGTATCCCCAATGAGCCGGCGGCAGCCGGCGCTGGGCGACCGCGCGGAAGTCGAAGACATCGAGCGCGTCATCGGCGCTGCTGATGAGGCCGGGCGTGGAATCGACTACTCCCTGAGCCGGGCCGCCCGCCGCCTTCCCGGCAGGAGCGCCGGCCTCGGCGCACCCCCATAAATCGAGGGACGCGAACAGCGGACTCGCGGCCAGGAAGCGGAGGAAGGCTCGCCGGGTGGTCGATCGGGGTTCCATGGCTAGCGGATCCAGTCGTTGGTGCGCAGGTCGGGCATTGCCGCCACACTGGCGAGCAGACGGTCGAGCTCACCCCGGCGGAAGAGTCTCCCCCGGAGCACGACGGCGGAGATCCGCCGGGTGTTGGTGATGCCGGCGAGAGGATCGGCATCCAGCAGAACCAGGTCGGCCACCTTGCCCGGTTCGATGGTGCCTACCGAGTCAGCCAGCCCCAGCCACTCGGCGGGCTTGCGGGTGGCGCTGGCCAGCGCCTCCAGGGGGCTCATCCCCACCGAATCCACCAGCAGCCGAAGTTCCTCGTGGAGCGAGTTGCCGGGGAACACGTTGAGCACCGCGACATCCGAACCCGCCATCAGCCGGACCCCCGCTTCCCGCATTTCGCGGACGTGCTTCAGCGCCACCGGCCAGGCCCCCCGGAAGTACTCCACCCGCTGGGGCGAGACTTCTTCAACCTGCTCCCGCCAGTCCTGCAGCAGAAACGCGGACAGGTAGGGCCGGAGGGGATGTACCGCGGGTTGGGAATCGGAGACCAGGGCGCGGAAGTACGAGAGCGGCCGGAACACCGATTCGGTGACCACGACCAGCGTCGGGACCACCCCGACGTCCCGCTGGGCCAGCGCCCGCCAGAACGCCATGCGCTCCTCGCGGGGCAGCGAGTCCAGCGTGGGAGGAAAGCCGTGGTCCACTCCATCCTGCCCCGCTTCGAGAAACAGCGCCGGGGAAGCCGAGACCACGTGCCCGGTCAGCCGCTTGCCGCGCGCATGCGCCGCGCTCGCCAGCGCGAGATAGGTCTCCCGGTCCTGCACCGTGCGAATCTTGAAGTGATCGAGCTCGAGACCCGCCAGGGAGTCGATGATCCGGCGGGCCTCGGCCGGTGTACCCACCGGAATCCGCGCCCGCTCGAAGGGCTCCACCCGCGATTCCGGGGGATCCCTTCGCATCCGCTCGAGGTTGCGAAGCGACTCGAGATAGGGGCCGGCAATGAGCATCCGGGGGCCGACCCGCGTGCCGGCACGCACTTCCCGGCGCCAGCGCAGCACCTCCGCATGCTCGCTGCCCTGATCCCGGAGCGTGGTCACCCCGTGCAGCACGTAGAGGCCGAGCGAGGAGGCGCGGGACTTCGAGGTGTGGGCATGCATCTCGAACAGGCCGGGGATCAGGTACTTGCCGGTGCCGTCCACGACCGTCGCGCCCGCCGGCACCCGGACCCGGTCCGTCGGGCCGACCTCCGCAATCTTCCCCTCCCGCACGATGACGGTGCCCCTCGCCGCCGGTGCCTCCGGAACCATGGAGATGACCGTGACGTCGCGAATGGCCACGGTGCCCTGGCCGCCGACCGGGCTGGGAACCGAAACCCACGCCACCGCCAGGACCGCAACCCACCGCCTCATGGGGCCTCCAGCTCGGCGATTCGTGCCTTGATCAGGCGCCTCACCAGGCCGACCGGTGGGGGCTTGGTGTGAGGAAACCGGATCGTGCCCTTCGAGGTTTCATACTTGGTCGGATCGGCCCCTACGGCCCGCAGAATCTTCGCCCCGATCGGGTACATGCTGCTGTGGTTCTTCCAGGCGGCGTACCAGATCAGGATCCGGCCGTCGAGCTTCAAGGCCGGTATCCCGTAACTGAAGCCGGGCACGGTTCCCGGGGCTGCGGCGCGAATCGCGTCCTGGAGCTGGCGAAGATGCCGCCGGGCCGCGGGCGGCAGGGCAGCCAGGTAGGCCCGAACCTGGACTCCGGCCTGTCTTGGGTCGTCCCCGGATTTCGAAGCGGTAGGCATGGAGAGAAGATGCCGATCGTACACCCCGGCCGCCAGCGGCTCGGGACTAGTAGCAGGGCCAAGTCCCCGGTGTGGCGAGCTCGACCGAATGTCCGTCCGGATCCCGAAAATAGAGACTCTCCCCACCCCGCTCCCACTGCACCCGGCTCTCGATCGCGATTCCGAGCTCGGCGAGCCGGTTCTGCCAGGCTGTGACCAGGGAACGGTCGATGGCAAATGCGATGTGGGCCGGTCCACTGCCGGTATGCCCGGGGATCAGGCCGCCCGGGCTCGGAAGCGGGGCTTGGGCGGCGCGGCGGTCGAAGAGCAGCAGGACAGTGCCCTCTCCGCTCGCGAAAGCGACGACCCGCGGGGTTCGGAGCATCGGCACGCTTTCCAGCAGGGCCTCGTAGAACCCGGCGGCCCGGTCCAGGTCGTCACAGTACAGGATGGTTTCCAGAACTCGCCGGATCCGGGGCATGGCGCGAGGCCTCAGGCGCTTGCTGTCGTTGCGGCTCTCGCCGTTGCTGGCTGCCGGCGAGTCGCCCGGATCCACCATTCCCCGGCGGCAACCGGCAGCGCGAACCCCAGCCAGAACGCGACGCCCATGAGCTCGAGCGGGCGCTGCCCGGTGAGCAGGAGGAGCGGGGCAGCGATCAGCCGCACGGTGCCGACCCCCAGCCCGACGGCCAGCATCCGGATCATCCATTCCCGATGCCGCTCCCGGTCCCCCCGGCGGATGGCCTGATACGCGATGATCGCCGCACCCAGGAACAAACCGCCGGCGACGAGAATACTCGACAGGGCGAGTGCCCCGCCGTAGGGCGAGCGCAGCTGAAGCAGGATGCCGGTGAGGCCGGTGGGAAGCGCGGTCAGCAGGAGTAGCCGGCCCGACCAGCGGTGGAAGCGGGGATGACGCTCGCGAAGCCCGCGCGCGAACTGGAGCGGCGCAAGTGCGATGAAGAGGCTGCCGGGAATGATATGCGCCCAGGTCAGGGTGGCATGGGCCGCGAACCACCCTTCGACCGCGCGGGCGTCCTCGATGGCACCCGGCGGGAGAAGCGCGTACACCGCCGCGAAGGGTTCCGCGCCGGTCGCGAGGGCAAAGGCCCGGCCGACGGCCGCGGTGAGTGCAATGGCAACCAGCGGCGCGATCATTAGCCCGACGAGACGTCCCGAAGCCGGCATCTCAGGATCCGGCGGTCTCGAGCGGACCGAGCCGCTCCTGAACCTGCCCCGACGAGAGGACGGGATGGACCTCGAAGTCCACCAGGTCCGCCCAGCGCGCAATCCATTCGTCCAGCGCTCCGCGATCGGCTGCCTGCACTACCTGGTAGCAGCGGGTCAGATCCTCGGTGATCCAGCTCGAGACGAATTCGAGCCCTTCCGGCATCAGCCGCCCTTCCGCGCGAAACCGACGGTAGACCGGAACCGGATCTCCGTTGCGAAAGTGCTCTATGACCAGATAGCGCGCGGGCGATAGGTCCGACCTGGGGACCAGTGCGCCGAGAATCTGCCCGGCACTCTGCTCCAGCTCCGCCCGGGAGCGTTCGACATGATTCGGCCCGAATCGCAACCCGAAGCCGTCGCCCTGGAATCTGGGCAACACATGAAGATGGACATGAAACACTTCCTGCCCCGCGGCCGCGCCGTCGGCGAGGAAGAAATTGACCCCCTCGCAGCGCAGGCCGCTCCCTCGAAGCGCGCCGGCCAGACGGTGGCCCACTTCCATCAGGTGCGCCGCGGCTGCGCCGTCGAGATCGGCCAGGTGGGTCGCGTGATGCAGCGGGACCACCAGAAGATGGCCCGGATTGACGGGCTTGATATCCATGAACGCGGCGCAGCGTTCGTCGCGATAGACGAAAGTGCCCGGGAGCTCTCCCGCCACGATGCGGCAAAAGACGCAGCTCATCCCGGCGAGCCGGCTTCCGCCAGCACTTCCCCGGTCCGCCGGACCGTGGCGAACTCGTCGTGGAGACTGTTGGCGGAGAGGGTCACGAAGTATGGCCTCTACGTGAAGTGGAGATCACCGGGTCAGCCGGACAGCGAGGCCAGTGCTCGACGGTGGGACTCGGCGAGGGTGTTTTCTTCCGTGACCGTGAGTCCCAGATCATGGAGCAGGCCGTCCTGGAGCCGGTAAATCCACCCGTGCACGCCGAGCGGCTGACCCCGGCGCCAGGCATCCTGCACCATCGTCGTGCGGCACACGTTGACGACCTGCTCCAGCACGTTGAGCTCCGCCAGCCGGTCGGCCGCCTGGGACCCGGTCATCTCGCGGTGGAAGGCGCCGGCGTGTCGCTCCGCGATGTCCTGGAGGTGGCGCAGCCAGTTGTCGATCAGGCCCAGCGGGGTGCGCTTCCAGGCGGCTTCCACGCCGCTGCAGCCGTAGTGCCCGCAGACGATCACGTGCTCGACCCGCAGCACGTCCACGGCGTATTGGAGGACCGACAGGCAATTCAGATCGGAGTGCACCACCAGATTGGCGACGTTCCGGTGCACGAACAGCTCGCCCGGAAGCAGATCGACGATCTCGTTGGCGGGCACCCGGCTGTCCGAGCACCCGATCCACAGGTATCGCGGCGCCTGCTGACCGGCCAGCCGGTTGAAGAACTCCGGGTCCCGGCGCCGCATCCCCTCGGCCCAGCGGCGATTGTTGGACAGCAGGTCGGGAAGATTGGCCACGATTCAGCCCTCCTTCTGCTCGGCCAGCTTGTCGGGAACGCCCTTCCCTCCAACCCCCATGAATTCCCCCCAGTGCGGTACCGGGAGAAAGAATAGTCGGGTGCTCAGTTCTTGAGACCGGTTCGGAGCTTGGTGCGTACCTCTCGCTTGATCCGGCTGGCCAGATCTTCATCGTGAGCCTCGAGAAACTCCGCCACGGCGTCCCGGTCCCACTCGACCAGCGATCGCAGCGCCCACGACAGCGCCTTCACCACCATGTCATCCCGATCGGTCACGACTCTTCGGCATACCGCCAGGGTCCGGGCCGGATCCCCGCGGCCGCCCCGGGCACGAACGTTGAGCGCGACGGTACAGACCACCCCCACCCGTCGCTGCCACCGGTCCGGCGAGCCGAGCCAGCCATGCACCACCCGGGTCGGCAGCCGGCCCTCACGCCAGGCCGGCCCGGCGACATAGCACCCAAACGTGTCGGCGCTCACCCAGTCGGCGATGCCCGTCCCCAGGCGGGCGACCGCCGCCGGGGTGAGGGCCGAGATGCCGCCAGGATGGGAGGCCACGAGCTCGTAGGCGGTCAGCCTTCCCCAGCCGCCGTCCCGCACCAGCTCCAGTGCCAACCGGATGACCTCGGATGCGGGGCGGGAGCGCAGCGCTCGAGACCAGTCGCGTCGCAGCGTTCGCCATTGGGGGACTGTCCAGGAGGCGGAGCGCCGCAGCGCCGATCGTATGGTGGCGGAGGTCGGGTTGGGGCCGGGTTGCCCACGAGTCACCGGCGCGGTCTCACTAACGAATACAGCTGCATACGCTCCACGTCGAGGCTGTCCATCTGGGTGCCCAGGAGATAGTCGGCGCCCGCCCGGTGCAGCCAGAAGCGTCCGGGAAGCGTTAGCGCGCCCAGCCAGCGACCGCCGGGATCGAGCACATCCCAAACCCGCTCAGCCTCCCCAGGAAGCCGGTAGCGTTCGACCCAGATGTGACGGGTGTCGTCGACGTAGAGGTCTCGATATGCCGGAACGAGGTCTGGGAGTGGAAGAGACAACTTGTAGAGGGCCTCGTAGAGCCGTTTCTGATCCGGATTGCTGGTGCGGGCGAGGTCGGCGGAAACATACGCCTGGTAAACCGCCGCGGTGACCGGCCGGCGTTTCGGTTGCCACCGAATACGCGCAATCAACCGACCCTCGAGATCGAGGCGCTCGAGCTCCGGGCTTCCATCACGTAGCAGGAGCGCCGTCCCGCTGTCGGCAACCATCACCGGCTCCACCGCGAACGGAAGATAGGGATAGTGCACGACGTTCCCGGCTTGATGGACGTAGCGAGGGGCCGACTGAACCCTGCTCAGCAGCGCGCCCGGGGCGCCGGTCTGGCTGTAGCGGAAGTATCGCACCGCCGATCGCACCACTTGTCCCGGGGCTGTTCCTTCCTCCGACTCGTACGCGATTTCCAGGAGAGTTCCATCGGCGAATGCCCCCACGGTGGCCGGCCGGGCCGCTCCCGGCGGAACCGCCAGGGTTATGGTCTTTACGAAGGCACCCGTCGTATCGAAGATGTTGTTTCGTGGCATGGGGGCATCCCGAACCGCCAGGGTTCCACCCGGCAATCGCCACATCCGGAGGTCGGCATAGGCGCTGAACTCGCCCGGCCCCTCTCCTTGGCGTCCGGCGCTGCGGATGAAGGTCCCCATCGAGTCGTAGAACCGAAGCTCCTGAGAGCCGGCGTTCCCGATCACGATGACGCCGGACTCGAGCCGAATCGCATCCCAGATCCAGCTCAGCTGGTACTCCTCGGAGCCCTCGGCCGTTCCTATAGTCAGGCGCGGCCGGGCCCCAAGCCGCCAAGGAGAGTGTCCAGTCCATTCCGGGCTCGACGATTCGATGATGGCGACCCCAGCGCTGTCGCGCGTTGCCAGGGAAACCTGGGTGGAGCCTGAGCGGCAGGCGCCCGCCCACAGGCAGAGGGCAAGACCACCCAGCCGTCGAATGCCCCGCCTAGGTGCGCTCATGAGAGGCATCCCGGCTCAACCGTTCCTCTCCGTCCGCCACCGCAGGAGTACGACCCCAAACACAATCATCCAAAGCGGGAGCAGGTAATTGTTGACCGCGGCCACCGAGGCGACCGCCGGGGTCAGGTTGCGGAGCATCCCGACCAGGCCGGAGAGCCCGGTCAGCAGACCGAGCAGCGCAACCCAGATCGGGACTACCCGGGAACGGAGCAGCGCCCAGCTCGACAGCAGGAAGAAGGTGCTGAAGCTCAGCTCGCCGAGAAACTCCCCGATGTAAGTGCCCAGATACGAATTCAAGCCATCGAATACCGCGCTCACCGTCCCGCGCTGGGCCGGATCCGCGCTCTGGTAGAACTCCGCCAGCCGCCAGTGGATGCTGGGCCAGCGCATCAGCCCCAGCATCATACTGAGCGCGGCCAGCACCGCCGCCTGGAGCCCCAGGAGCATTGCGCCCGGATGAGTGCGTCGCAGGGCGTAATAGGCTCCCACCCCGGCCGGGATCCAGATCAGGGGCAGCAGCGCGTACACGGCCCAGGCCAGCCGGCCGGCGGCTCCCGTCGCGAACAGCTTCGGCAGCACCACCTCGGCCGGCCCGTTGAGAATCCCGGGGTAGTCGAACCGCGCCGCGAGAAAGGCGAACACCGCCATGAAGGAGAGCGCTCCCACGATGAGCGCCCAGCCGCCCGCTCGAATGGTCTTGGTGGGATCCACGCTATCGCCGATAGACATCGGTGCTGACGTACTTGAGTCCGGAATCGGCCATCAGGGTGACCACCGTGGCATCCGGCCCCAGCCGCTCTCCGAGCCGGATGGCCGCCACGACGTTCGCACCCGAGGAGGTCCCGGCGAAGAGGGCCTCTTCCCGCGCCAGCCGCCGGGCCATTTCCTTCGCGTCCGCGGTGCTGACCGCCAGCACCTCGTCGACCAGCCGCGG
>DATCXX010000222.1:0-6667 GCA_036565615.1 Gemmatimonadales bacterium
CCGGATCCGCTCCGAGACCCCCGGCACCCCCGGCCGGAGAACGCAGAGCCCCCGCACCACCAGCTCGATATCCACCCCCGCGGCCCCCGCCCGATACAGCGCCGCCACCAACTCCGGGTCCTCCACCCCGTTGAGCTGGGCCCGGATCAGCCCGCCCCGCCCCGCCCTGGCGTGGCCGATTTCCCGCTCGATCCGCTCCAGGAATCCCGGCAGCATGGTGGCCGGCGCCACCAGCAGCTTCCGGTAGCTCGAGCCCGGCGCCCGGGAGGAGCCGGTGAGCTGGTTGAACAAATCGGTCAGGTCGGCGGTGATCTCGGCGTCGGAGGTCAACAGCCCGAGGTCGGTGTAGAACCGGGCGGTCGACTCGTTGTAGTTCCCGGTGCCGATGTGGGCGTAGCGCTTGAGCCCCGCCGCGGTCCGCCGGACCACCAGCGAGACCTTGGCGTGGGTCTTGAGCCCCACCAGGCCGTAGATCACCTGGGCCCCCGCCTCCTCCAGCTTGCGCACCGACCCCACGTTCCGGGTCTCGTCGAACCGGGCCTTGAGCTCGATGAAGACCGCGACGTCCTTCCCTTTTTCGGCCGCCCGCTGGAGGGCGTCCACCACCAGGGAACGCTCCCCCAGCCGGTAGAGGGTGGCCTTGAGCGCCACCACCTCGGGATCTTCGGCCGCCTCCAGCAGAAACCTGCCTACCGTCGCCGAAAAGTCTTCGTAGGGGTGGTGTACCAGGATGTCGCCCCGGTCGACCTGATCGAAGACGCTCTGATCCGCCGAAAGCGGCCGCCGGGAATGGAAGGGGCGGAACGACTGGTCGGGTGGGAGCCGCTCCGCCAGGTCCCGCAGGACGGTGAGGTCGAGCGGCGGATCCAGCTCGTAGAGATCCTCCGGCCCGAGCAGCGCGGTCACCCCCCGGCGTTCGAAGCGCAGCTCCCGCAGGATGGTCTCCCGCACCCCGGGCGGCATGCTGGCCTCCACCTCGACCCGGACCGGCGCGTTGCCGGGACGGCGCTTGACCTCCTCCTCGATGGCCTGGAGCAGGTCCCCCGCTTCCTCCTCGTCGACGTCGAGGTCCGCCCCCCGGGTGATCCGGAAGAGCCAGGCGCCTTCGACGGTCCGGTCGGGATAGAGCGCCTGGATGTTGGCCCGGATGACCTCCTCGACCAGGATCAGATCGTCCGAGCCGGGTACCTGGAGGATCCGTTCCAGCCGGGCCCGGAGCGGCAGGGTCGCGAAATGGACCGGCCCGGTCCGGACGTCGAGCAGCACCACACCGAAGGTGAGCGTGAGTTGGGGAATGACGGGGAAGGGATGACCTGGGGAAAGGGTCATGGCCCTCGGGGTGAGCACCGGCAGCATCTCGGATTCGAAGTGCTTCGCGAGCGCGGTGCGCGCCGACTGGTCCAGCTCCTCCCAGCGCCGGAGCCGTAATCCCTTCCCCGCCGTCGCGCGAAGGCATTCCTCGGCGCAACGGGTCTGCCGGGTCAGGAGCGGCGGCACCCGGGCGCTGATGGCCTCGAGCTGCTCCCGGGCGGTGAGCCCATCGAATCCCCGGGTCGAGGATCCGGCCAGCAGTGCGGCCTTCAGGGCGCCTACCCGGACCGAGAAGAACTCGTCGAAGTTGGATCCCACGATCGCCAGGAACCGGAGCCGCTCCGCCAGCGGCATTCCCGGATCCTCCGCCATCTCCAGCACCCGCTCGTTGAAGGCGAGCTGGGAGAGCTCGACGTTGAGGAACCGGTCCGGGGGGAGGTCGGTGGTGGCCCGGGGCGGCGCCGCGCGGTGGCCCGATGATTTCTTGCGCACGGTGGTGGCGGGCGGGGGGGCGAACCGCTCGGTGGGCCCCCGCAAGGGGCTCCCCAGCAGATTGGCCCGGGTGGCCACCGCCAGCGCGGCCAGCGTCTCCGCGGTCCGGATCTCGGGAGTGCCGATCCGCGCCACCGCTTCGCCGGCGGTGACCCACTGGAGATGATTGGCGCTCTCCCCATCGCCCCGGATTCTCCGCGCCACCCAGACCTCGAGCGCATCGCGATCCTCGGTGCCGGGGAGCGAGCCCAGCAGGGACAGGGTGCCCACGCTGCTCCCGGTCACTCGGCTCAGCAGATGGCGGGCGGCCTCCTCCCCGCTTCCCCGGGCGACCGGGAGCGCGTGTCCGCCTTCGTGCTCCACGAAGCCCACCCTCCCCTCGTCCAGCGCCAGCAGCACCACCGCCGTCTCCGCCGAGAACATCCGCTCGGCCACCTCGGCGGACATGGCGACGACCAGCTGGGAGGCCCGCTGGTGGCGCGGAACCACCAGCGGCCTGAGTCCGTGGCTCCGCTCCAGCGCGTGGGCGATCTCCTCCAGGTGGGGCGCTCCGGGCGCGAGCCGGCGGACCTGGAGCTCCTCGAAAGTGCGGGTGAGCCCGCCATGGCGGATGGTGCAGAGGTCGTAGAGGAAGGCAAACCGGGGCTGCCGCCGGAAGAATCCCGCGCTGCCGGTCCGGCTCCAGCGCTCGACCTCCAGCTCGATCCGGGGCTTGAGCGACAGCGGGTCCACCAGGCCGCGGAGCCGCCGGGCCGGCTCGGAGCTGCCTTCCAGCGCCTGGCGGGGGTCGAGCTCGGGGACTTCCTCCTCGTAGCGCTCGCCCCGGGTCTCGGTGCCGCCGCTGATGAAGAGGGTCAGCAGCCGGCGGTCGTCGGTGCGGACCCGCACCCGGCAGGAGACCCCCTTGGCGAGGAGGGTCTGGTCGGTGGTATCGAGGTAAATGTCGCGGTGAAAGCTGCGGGTGGGGGGACCGCCCCGCAGCGGAGGTGGAAGCGGGGCATCGCGAAGCTCGGCGAGCGCCTCCGGTCCCGCTACATCACAGCGGAACTGGGACTCTGCGGCCATCAGGCATCACGCACGTCGATCGTCACCACCTTGGGAAGGACCGCGCGCCGCATCGCCTCGATCACCAGGGTGCTGGGAATGCTCTTCTTGAAGCGGACCTTGTACTGGGCCAGGGCCCGGCCACCGTCCCCGGCGCCGGCCTTCTCGAACTCCCACCGCTTGGTCTGGCCGGTCAGGACCTGCTCGATCGCGCTGCGGATCGCCACCGCGTCGTCGGGCTGCATCTGGACCCGGAGCAGCGAATCGAATTTGTTCTTCTTCTCCTCCTCGGACTCGTCGCGATCGTTCTCGGACCCCGGCATGCCGAGGTCCGCCGCCACCTTGCGGCCCCGCTCCGAGGCCCGCTGGGCGATGGCCTGAAGCTGGTCCGGCGTCATCGAGCGGAGCAACTGCTTGTCCACCAGGTTGAGGAAGTCGGCGCCCTGGGCCGGGGCTTCGGCCCGGACCCGATCCAGCCGCTTCTGGGCCACGCTGGCCTCGAGATGGGCCGGCATCCGGCCGAAATCCACCTTCCAGGCGCAGAGCACCACGACGTTGTAGAAGGCCGAGATGGCCAGCGCGACCGCCATCACCTGCACCCCGGCGGCCAGCCCCACCGCGATCGACAGGAAGATGTAGATCGCGTCCTTGGGGTCCTCCAGCCGGTTGCGGAAGGCCACCGCGCCGACCACGCCGCCCAGACCGAAGGCGAGCGCCAGGCTGCTCCGCACCAGCAGGATCAGGCCCGCCACCACAATGGGCAGGAAGATCAGGGTCTGGACGGTGGACTGATTGAATCCGCGGCGGGCCCGGGTGAGGATGTAGACCCAGGCCACCGGGATCATCATCAGCACCGCGCCCAGCATCGCCATGACGGTCTCGAACGCCATGGTCGCGGGAGCGATGTTGACGAAGCTCCCGGAGTCCTCCCGGAGCGCGGTCCGGCCGGTGGCCACCGCCTCCGAAAACCGCTCCATGGTGAAGATGCCCTGCATGTTCGGATTGACATACCAGAGCACCAGCACGACCAGGGCGAGGACGGCGTAGTAGGCGAAGATCTGCTGGACGGGGTGGAGGGAAAACCAGGACGGCGACGGCGCGCTCGAGCGGCTGGACTCCATCGAGGTCCTCTGGTAAGGGGAGACTGAACCCTAAGATAACGCTGAACCGCGCCGACGTGAGAGGTGAGACGTGAGAAGTGAGGCGTAACAGCCCCTCCCCCCCGTCTCACATCTCACGTCTTACCTCTCACCTAGAAGGCAAATCCGAACCCGGCCAGGACCCGGTTCCCTTCCTTGTCCTTGGTCGGCCGGGCCACCCCAACGTACGCCACGGTGCCCCGGTTCAGGAACGACATCCAGATCCCGCCGCCGAAGGCGGTGTGGATCTCGTCGGAATCCTCGCCATCGACCCAGACCCGGCCGGCGTCGTAGAAGCCGAACACCCCCTGCTGCCCCGGCACCACGAACTTGATCCGGGTGAGCGGCAGCCGCAGCTCGGCCGACCCGTACGCCGCGGCGTGGCCGGCAAACCGGTCGAAGTTGTAGCCCCGGAGGGTCCGCAGGCCACCGAGCCGGGCGGTTTCGAAGAAGGGGATCGAGTCGCCGAAGGTCTTGATGCCCCCGACCATCAGATGGAGGGACGGCTGCCAGGAGCCCCGAGGGGCCAGGGCGAGGCCTGCTTCCCCGGAGACCCGGCCGAAGGTCTCGTCCACATCCCAGGCCTTCGGGTACCCGCTGGCCTTGATCGACAGATACACGCCCTTGCTCGCAAAGCCGGGGAAGTCCCGGCCATCCACCCGGAGCTCTGCGGTCAGTCCCACCATGCCGAAATCACCGGTTCCGTAGGGCCGGTCCTCGGCGATGAACCGCTCACTGTTCGGCTCGGTGTTCAGCTTGGTCTGGGACCATCGGACCTCCGGCCCGATTCTCCAGAGATCGTTCCGGCCGAACCGGGATCCGAACCGCAGTCCCACCCCGAACTCGTTCTGATTCAGCTTGTAGAACGTCTTGGATTCACTTTGCACGGTCTCGTTGCCAAGGCCGTACCAGCGCAGGGTCTCGATCCCGCTGGCGAGCAGGTCGATGTGATAAAAGCCCCGCGAGTTCTCGAACTGGCGGGTAATGCCGCCGATGAAGCGCCCGGATTGCTTGGTCGTGGAATACTGGAGCGCGTAGCTGAGCCGGGTCGAGTAGGGTACCCGGCGGAAGCCGTACCAGTCGTTGAAGCCGCCATACTGGATCACTGCCCCCAGATCAGTGGCGAAGTATCCGGTCATGAGCCGCATGGTCCGGGCGCCCCAGTCGCGGGGCGGCAGCTCGTTGGGCCTGGTGCTGTCCGGCTTCCAGTTCCACGCCTTGGTGTTGATGCCGGCACCCACCGCGGTATTGGTTCCCTTGTCGTCGTAGAGCTTGACCCCGCCCCGTTCGGTGATGGTGTACTGGTCGTCACCACTGTTCCCGATCACCCGGACCACCGGCGAGCTGCTGCCGTCGCCCTCCACCGTCACCTTGTCGTCGCCGTCCTGGAGGTAGAGCCGGACGCTGCCGGTTTCATCGTTGTCGAAGGTCCGGCGGAAATACTCGGCACCCTTGTGGGACAGGGTCACCACGGTGCGGCCGTTGTCCTGCCGCACCACCCGGGCTTCATCGGCCTTGTCGGAGCCGTAGACGTCCACCACGCTGGCCAGGAACTCGTAGTACTCCTCCGCCATCTCGGTCAGCTTGTCGCGCCGGGCCCGCAGGGTCCGCTCGAAATCCGGCCCGTTGAGAGGACGGAACTCCGCCGGCATCGCGGCCACCGCGGCGGAAATCGCGGCGTCGGTCAGCCGGCTCTTGAGCACGGCGGCGATGGAATCCCACACCGGGCGCTCCAGCCCGGTCAGGAACCGGCGGTCGAGATCGCGCCCGTTCCAGGTAGCGCCGACTATCTCGGCGTAGTCGCGCTCGAACCGGATGATCTGCGGGTTGACCCGGCGGGCCACCCCGGGAAGGAAGCCGTCGTAGATGACGAAGACCTGGTCGCGGTCCCGGGGGATGGGGAGCCACCGCGCCGGGCCACCCGAGTTCACCTTGGCCCAGCGCCACTGGTCCTGGTGCCGGTCCCAGTCTCCCACGAACACATCGGTCAGGCGGGCCAGCAGGAAGGCGCGAGCGTCCACCGTGACGGTGGGCTCCTCGTTGACCGCCTTGATCATGTCCGCGGTGGACTCGACCTTGCTGGCCCCCGCGAACGAGGCCGCCGGGTTATCGGAGTCGGTGGGCCGCTCCTCGATGGTGCCCACCATGCCGGCGAATTCGGTCCGGTACTGGCCCAGCGCCGGATCGTCGGCCAGCTGGATCAGGATCGGCTTGGCGTTGAGCACGCCGGCGGCGTCGAGGATGGGGCCTACCGCGACCATGCCGGCGGGATGCTGGGCACTGGTCTGGTCCCGGAGAATGTCGGCGGCGACGGTGTGACGAAGCTCGGGCGGCAGCACGCTGGCCGGATCCTTGGCCAGCGAGCGGAACTGGTACTGTTTGCCGTCGCCCCCCTTCAGCCGGAGCGACTTGGTCTGCATCCCTCCGCCCCGCTCGGTGGGAGTGAGCCCGCCGCCAAACTGGCTCAGGCGGAGGACCGGGATCTTGATGGGCGTGGTCCAGAGCTTCCGGTACCGGGTGCCGAAGAAGAGGCGGTGGAGGCCACCGGCCTTGAACTGCGCCGCCGGAACCACCGTCACGCTCTCGGCGGGGGCAAACGTCGCCTGCGCCGAGACCGGCTCGGCGGCCGACAGGCCGGCCAGCACCGTGGCGCACACCAGCAGGAACCGACTTCGCATGCT
>DATCXX010000310.1:0-3614 GCA_036565615.1 Gemmatimonadales bacterium
CGCCGGTACCGCACCGCGGTGATCTCGGCGAGAATCGCGAGCGCGATCTCCTCCGGCGACCGTCCTCCCAGGTCGAGCCCGATGGGTCCCTTGAGCCGGGCGATCTCGGACGGGGAGAATCCCGCAGCGGCGAGCTGCTCCCGGCGCAACTTCTGGGTCTTGCGGGAGCCGATGGCCCCGACATAACACGCTGGGGATCGCAGCGCGAGCCGGATCGCGGGCTCGTCGAACTTGGGATCGTGGGTGAGCAGGCAGACGCAGGTCGCGGCGTCGAGTCCCGCCCGCTGGAAGACCGCGTCCGGCCAGCCGAGAATGAGCTCATCGGCATCGGGAAAGCGCTCCCGGGTCAGAAACCCCTCCCGGCCGTCGGCCACCACGGTCCGGAATCCGAGCGGCCGGGCCATCCGGGTGAGCGCCATGGCGATGTGCACTCCGCCGAAGATCAGGAGGGTCGGCCGGCGCGGGAAGACTTCCAGAAACACGTCGACCGGCCCCTGCTCGCTCTCCAGCGTGACCACCCGGCTGGCCAGGCCGGCCAGCGCCTCGAGGGCGGCCTGCGCCACCGGGTCCTCGAGCGGTTCCGGCAGCCCGCCCCGCCGGTGCCGGGAGCCGTCTTCTTCCACCACCAATCCTGATCCGGGCGCCGCCGCCCCCCCGATCACCGTCGCCACCACCGAGCCGGAGTGCCGGCGGGCCGCTTCCAGCACTTCGGGCGAGACCTGTGGCTCCACGAACACTTCGATCTGTCCGCCGCAGGAGAGGCCCATTTCCCAGGCTCGTTCATGAGTCACGCCCCAACCCACCCGCCGGGGAACCCCGCTGGCGATGACGGCCTGGATTTCCTCGGCGGCGGCCGACTCCACGCAGCCACCGGACACCGAGCCGGCGATCCGGCCCTCGGGCGTGGCGAGCAGGGATGCGCCCTCGGGCCGGGGTGCCGAGCCCCAGACTTGAATCACGACCGCCCGTCCCACCGGGCCGGTCCGGGCCAGGGCGTCGTATTCCTCGAGCAATCCGCGCATCAGCCGGCCGCGGCGGTCGAGGGGTTTTCCAGCCGGGCGAGATCCTCCGGGGTATCTACGTCGGGGTTACTGCCGCCGACCGGGATGGTCCGCACGGTGATGCGATGGCTCTCGAGCACCGGAGCAAAACCGCTCTCTCCCCGCATTTCGCCGGCAAGCTTCCAGAGGCCGCGGTCGACCAGCATGGGCAAGCCCGGCTCTCCCGGGGTATCCCGGTACGCCGGCCGCGCCGCGACCGCCCCGCCGTGGGCCCAGGCGTCGGCCAGGGCATGAATCACGTCCAGGCGCAGCAGCGGCTGGTCACCGTGGCAGATCAGGAGCGCTTCCCGCTGCTGGGCGGGGCCGCGCTGCTCGATGGCTTCGATCCCGGTGCGAAGGCTGAGGGAGAGCTCCCCCATGGGATCGCGCACCGCGACCGGATAGCCGCGATACTCCCGGGCGAGATCGCGGATGGCGTCGTCATCGGGGCGATGCACCACCACGATTCCGGCGAGCAACCCGGCGGCCCGCGCCCCGCTCAGCTTGAGCAGGACGTGGCCGAGCAGCTCGCGATCGTGCCACTTGGCGAGAAGCTTTGCGCTGCCGAAGCGTTCGCTGCGGCCGGCGGCGGGAACCAGAGCATAGATCCGCACGGTGAAGCTCACGCTAACCTATCCGGCGGGAGCGGGTCAAGGCGGCGCTAGATTCCCCGCATGCCCGTCGACTCGCCGATCCGGGGATTGTTCGACATCCCTGCCGACATCGCGTATCTCAATTGCGGCTACATGTCTCCCCTCTCGCTTCCGGTCCGGGAGGCGGGACGAGCGGCGGTGGACCGGAAGGGGCGTCCCTGGCAGATCGCCCCTGCCGATTTCTTCGAATCGGTGGAGACGCCCCGGGCGCTCTTTGCCGGGCTCCTCGGGGCGGCGGCCGACCACATCGCACTGATTCCCTCCGCCAGCTACGGCATGGCGCTCGCCGCCCTCAACCTCCCGCTGCGCGCGGGTCAGCGGGTGCTGCTGCTGGAGGAGGAGTTCCCTTCGACCTTCTACGCCTGGCAGGAGCGGGCCCGCGCGGTCGGTGCCGAGCCGGTGCGGGTGCCTCGTCCGGCCGATGACGACTGGACCCGGGTGGTCCTGGAGGCAATCGACCAGCGGACCGCGGTGGCGGCGCTGCCCAACTGCCACTGGACCGACGGCGGCCTGCTCGATCTGGCGCGGATCCGCGACGCGCTCGACGAGGTGGGTGCGGCGCTGGTCCTCGACGTCACCCAGTCGCTCGGCGCGCTGCCGCTCGACCTGGCTCGGGTCAGGCCCGACTTCCTGGTGGTGGCATGCTACAAGTGGCTGCTGGGTCCCTACAGCACCGGGTTCGTCTATGTCGCGCCCCGGTGGCAGGAGGGACACCCGCTGGAATACAGCTGGATGTCCCGGGAGGGCTCTGAAGATTTCTCCAGGCTGGTCGACTACCGGGATGGATTCCGTGCCGGCGCGCGCCGCTACGACATGGGAGAGCCCTCGAACTTCGCGCTGATGCCGATGGTGAGCGAGGCGCTCCGGCAGATCCAGCGCTGGACCGTGCCGGTCATTCAGCGGGAGCTGGCCGACTACTGCGATGCGATCGTCCGCGCGGTGGAACCGTTGGGGTTCCGGGCGATCGCGCCCGACCGCCGGGCCGGCCATTACCTCGGGCTCCGCCACCCGCAGGGAATTCCGGCCGGCCTCGGCGGGCGGCTCGCGGCCGAGGGAATCTTCGTGAGCGTCCGGGGTCCCTCGCTCCGGATCACCCCGCACCGGTACAACGATGCCGCCGACCGGGAACGATTGGTGGAGGCGCTGGGCCGGTTATCTTTGCAGCGCTGAGAGCACTGGTGGGGTGTAGCTCAACTGGCAGAGCGCCCGGCTGTTAACCGGGAGGTTGCAGGTTCGAAGCCTGCCGCCCCAGTCCTTCCCGTCAGATCCCCAGACCACGCAGCTCCTGGGCACGAATCCGGCTCACCGGCAGTCGAGTGCCGTCGGCGAGGACCGCCTCGAGGCGGCCCTTGCCCAGGGGCCGAAAGCTCTTCACTCGCTCCAGATTCACGATGTGGGTCCGGTGGATCCGGACGAAGCGGGCCGGATCGAGCCGTTCTTCCAGCCGGTTGAGCGAGAGGTGCACCAGGTGGCGAACCGGGCCGGCGTGCGCCGCCACGTAGTCGCCGCGGGCCTCGAACCAGGACACCTCGGAAACCGCCAGCGGGACGATCGCTCCACCCGAGCGCACGAACAGCCGGCTCATCGGACCCCGGGCCAGCGCTTCGCGGAGCCGGTCCAGCGCCGGAAGCGGCGCGGGCTCCCCCAGCGCGGCCCGGACCCGGTCCAGCGCCGCGGACAGCCGCTCCGGACCGAACGGCTTGAGCAGATAGTCGAGCGCCCCCAGCTCGAAGGCCGCAACGGCGTGGTGCGCGAAGGCGGTGGTAAACACCACCATCGGCTGATGCACCACCCGCTCCAGCACCTCGGTCCCCAGCAATCCGGGCATCTGGATGTCGAGAAAGACCAGCTCGGGCCTCAGGGCATTGATCGCCTCGACCGCGGCAGGACCGCTGGATGCCTCCCCGGCGCACACCAGCCA